>JAFSAX010000144.1 GCA_017442105.1 Selenomonadales bacterium
CTGTAATGTCTTGTAAGGTAAAACACTACAAAAATGCAACCGAGAAGCATTGTTAAATATTGAAGAGATGGTGTTCCATCGCGTAGTTGACAAGCTCGGATTTTTTCTTGATATTGAGTTTGTTCATGATACGCGAGCGATATGTGTCGATCGTCTTGGGACTGAGGGAGAGGATCGAGGCGATCTCGCTGTTGGTGAAGCCTTTGGCGAGGTAGCGGAGGACTTCGCGTTCGCGGATGCTGAGGAGGACGTAGGGATCGGTCATATTAGACTGCATCGGAGCGGCACGCAGGAGACTGTCGATGAGTGTCTGCGAGATGGTTTCGTTGAGATACTTTTTGCCTTCGTATATTTTGTGTATCGCTTCGATAAGCTCGCTGTCGGCCGATTTTTTGAGCAGGTATCCGTCTGCTCCTGCCCGCATGACTTCTTTGATATATTCTTCGTCATCGTACATCGTGAGGACGAGGATATTGCAGACAAGGCCGCGCGAACGAATCTCTTTGATGCAGTCGATGCCGCTCATGTTGGGCATGGATAAGTCTAAGATGAGGATATCGGGCTTTTTTTCTTCGACTTGGCGAATGGCCGAGAGACCGTCTTCTGCTTCGCCTATGACTTCGAATTCAGATGAGAAGGAGAGCAGTGCTTTGAGTCCTGAGCGGATCAGTGTATGGTCGTCAGCTAAGATGATCTTGATGGTGTCCAACGGGAAGACCTCCTTATATAATAGAAGATATCAGGCAGTGGTGCCCGTTTGTTTGCGTTTGCCGAACCAGACAAAGCAGATGATGCCGATGATAATGACGGCAAGGCTGGTGAGCTGCGCCGATTTGAGCCCCCAGAGAAGCACCTCATAATCACCGCGCAAAAATTCGAGGAAGAATCTTGCCAGCGAATAGAGGATGGCGTAGAGGGCGATGACTTGTCCACGCGCGTGTTTTGTCGTGCGGAAGAGGAGCAGGATGGCAAAGATGATGACATCGAGCTGTCCTTCCCAGACTTCGGCAGGCCAGAGCGGGACAGCACCGTACGTCTGATATGCAAGCGTTGTCGATGGGTACAGGATACCGAACGGGCCTCCGGTCGGTGCGCCGAATGCATCTCCGTTGAGGAGATTGGCATTGCGGCCGATGGCTTGGCCTAAGATGATGGCAGGCGCGACGATGTCGGCAAGAGCGAGCGTGTCTATCTTATGATATCGCGTGTAGAGCCAGCCTGTGATGATGCCGAATACGATACCGCCTTGTATCGCCATACCGCCTTGCCACACGTACGGGATCTCTAAGAGGTGGTGCTGATAATAGTGCCAATCGAAGAAGAAGACGTCCCACAGCCTTGCGCCGACAAGTCCTGCGATGGCGCAGTAAAGCCCGAGGTCGGGGATATGCTGATGATATCTGCCGTCTTGTTTGGCGAGAAAGTAAGCAACGCCTGTGGCAAGGACGATGCTAAGCATAAGGACCATACCGTAAGCACGGATGGGAAAATCACCGATGAAAAAAAGATATTGATGCATAAAGCCTCCTTATATATAGAAGAAAGTTGCTTCCTCTCTATTATAGGAGATGGAAGAAGCTTGTACAACTGATTTATAAAAGAAAATCGTCTGCCATAACGGCAAACGACTTGTAGTTTAGTTGTGCAGTTCGCTTCGCTCGCTTATCCATGTGCGGACTTCTTCCAAGATATCTTCTTTGGCAGAGATGACGACCTGGCCGCTCCATTCTTGCCCCGTATCGCTGTCTTGCCAGAAACGGTTGTCTTGGAATGTGCCTGTGGGGAAGAAGTTATCCGAGAGCGTAGCGACAAGGCTGTCACGGATGCTTTGATGGAGCGTTTTGCGAGCAGTCGATACTTGCGGTTTTGTCGTCGTTTCGGTAATGAGTTTGCCGTCAGCTTGCCGAATGTCGATATGGCTGAGCTGTTCGCCGTTCGACTTGGCTTTTTGCAGAGCTTGGCGAGCACAGCGAGATGCTTCGGCTCGCGGGATATTGTCATCGTGCACCGCGATGCGCGTACTGCCGAGGATGAGTTTATACATGAAAAGCCTCCTTTTTTTGATAATAAGATATGTAGCGGGGAAGGATGATAGAACGAATAAACCGTTGACTTTAGGTTTCTTTGTCGATATAATATAAGAGATATTTACAAATTGACACTCCGATGAAACAGAGTAGTAGGAAAGCCAATGAGTACAGAAAGATGGCGGTCGATGCAAGCCATGTCAGAGGTGACCGAACTCGCTGGGGAGGAACGGATTTTCCGCGCATAGCCTGCGTTATCGGCGAGAGTGGGCGACCCTACGGTCGTCAAACAGGGTGGTACCGCGAGCAATCGTCCCTGGCGAATTTACGCCGGGGATTTTTTATTTTTAAGAAGGTATAAGGGGGAATAACGGTGGAAGAAAGATATTCACCATTAGACATTGAATCGAAATGGCAAGAGAAATGGTTGGCTGATAATGCCTTCAAAACGGAGATGGATAAAGACCGTCCCGAATATTATGTATTGGAAATGTTCCCGTATCCGTCGGGCAACTTGCACATGGGTCACGTGCGCAACTACTCGATCGGTGATGTTATCGCGCGTTACAAAACGATGCAGGGCTTCAACGTACTTCATCCGATGGGCTGGGACGCATTCGGTATGCCTGCGGAAAATGCGGCGATCAAACACAAACTTCAGCCTGCCGACTGGACATGGTCGAACATCGACAATATGCGCAAACAACAGCGCGCACTCGGTCTTTCCTATGACTGGGATCGCGAAGTAGCAACGTGCCATCCCGAATATTATCGCTGGACGCAGTGGCTGTTCTTGCAGTTCCACAAAATGGGTCTTGCATACAAGAAAAAAGCATCTGTCAACTGGTGCAACGAATGTAATACGGTACTTGCGAACGAACAGGTCATCGACGGCTGCTGCTGGCGCTGTGACTCGGTCGTTGTGAAAAAAGATCTCGAACAGTGGTTCTTCAAAATCACCGATTATGCGGATACGCTTCTCAAAGACCTCGATCTCCTCGGCGGTTGGCCGGAACGTGTAAAAACGATGCAGGAAAACTGGATCGGCCGCAGTGAAGGTGCCGAATTCAGCTTCGACGTGCCTGAGTTTGGTGAAAAAAATCCTGTCTACACGACGCGTCCCGACACGATCTTCGGTGTCAGCTACATGGTACTCGCGCCTGAGCATCCGCTCGTAGACAAGCTTATCGCAGGCAGAGAAAACGAAGCTGAGATCCGCGCATTCGTTGAACGTGTACGCAACCAGAGCGAGATCAGCCGTACGGCTACCGATGTAGAAAAAGAAGGGATCGCAACGGGTGCATACGCACGCAATCCGATCAACGGTGAAGATGTGCCTATCCTCATCGCCAACTATGTCCTCTATGAATATGGTACGGGTGCTGTCATGGGCGTACCGACGCACGACGAACGTGACTGGGCATTCGCTACGAAATATAACCTTCCGAAAAAAGTCGTCATCGACAGCGGTGACGAAAGAAGCGTCCTCGAAACGATGGACAACGCTTATGTCGGAAAAGGTAAGCTTATCAACTCGGGCGAATTCGACGGCATGGACAACGAAGAAGCAATGTCTGCTATCATCGACTGGCTTGAAGCACACGGCGTCGGTAAACGCCGCGTGAACTATCGTCTGCGTGACTGGCTCGTATCGCGTCAGCGTTACTGGGGCGCACCGATCCCGATGATCTATTGCCCGCATTGCGGTACGGTTCCTGTTCCGGAATCCGAGCTTCCTGTTATGCTTCCCGATAACGTAAACTTCGAAGGTGGTATGGTATCGCCGCTCAGTGGTTCGGAAGAATTCATCAACTGCAAGTGCCCGAAATGCGGTGCTGATGCAAGACGCGAAACAGACACGATGGATACATTCATCTGCTCGTCGTGGTACTATCTCCGCTACACCGATCCGCGCAATACGGAAATGGCATTTGATAAAGAAAAAGCCAACTACTGGATGCCTGTCGACCAGTACATCGGCGGTATCGAACACGCTATTCTCCATCTCCTCTATTCGCGTTTCTTTACAAAAGTACTCCGCGATGCAGGATTGGTCGACATTGACGAACCGTTTGAACGCCTCTTGACGCAAGGTATGGTCATCAAAGACGGTGCCAAAATGTCGAAATCGAAAGGCAATGTTGTTGCACCGGG
>JAFSAX010000145.1 GCA_017442105.1 Selenomonadales bacterium
ATTGTCTGCTCATCAAGCAGAGCAGATGCATCATTTATCCCGATACTATTCAAATTGCCTTGATATGTACCTCCCAGCGATATTCCTGCAAGATTTCCTCTAAGTCTATTCCCCATACATTTCTCCTTTCTTGACGGAATCATCATTCGTTTCTTTTGTATTTCCGTCTTTTTCTTGCATCATATCATTTTCACCTTTTCACACAAGGTATCTCTGTCTTTTCTATAAAACGTCATATTCTCGCGCTATCAGCAGAAAAGGCACCTACATGGGTGCCTTTTCGCGTTTTCCGTGTTCTTTATTCTCGATAATATCCCTTTTTCATAAAAAGATAGCCCTGCTCGTCTTTCGTGCGAGCAGGGCTTTTATCTTGCAATTCTTATTTTGTTATATAGAGTCTGACGGCGGCGGGAACAGCTTTGATCTCGAGCGGGAGGTACGGGCCGAGTTCGCCGTCGATGTCGCTTTCGATTTCTTCTTCTGCGCATACTTTGATGGACTGTGCTTGATAATACTGGACACATTTATGCAGGCGAACGTCTTTGCCCGCGAGGATACCAACGAAAAGCGATACGAGCTCTGCCCAGCTGCATTGATTGACGAGTACGATGTCGAGCATCCCGTCGTTGATCTTGGCAGGGAGGACGTTGGGGAAGCCTGCTACGGTACCGCTGTTGAGGACGAGGAACATGAGTACGAGTTCCTTGTACGGTACGCCGTCTATCTCAAGTTCGATCTCCATCGGGCGGAATCGCGGTACTTCGCCGATACCGCGGAGATAGTATGCCATTTTGCCGAGCGTGTTTTTGAGGTCTGCATGAACAGAGTGTGCAACACCTGCGGCAAGACCTGCACCGACGACGTTGATGAAGTAGCGGTCATTAACTTGACCGACGTCTATCATCATGGTGCGGTTTTCGGCAACGGCGCGTGCATAAGACGGCAGGTCACCACTCAGACCTACATATCGTGCGAAATCGTTCGACGTTCCGCTCGGCAGGATACCGACTGCGACATCAAGTTTGGCGCAGAGGATCTCTTGCACGACGAGGCTGACGGTACCGTCACCGCCCGCGATGAGTACACCTTCGGGCGATACGGACTGTACGAGTTCGACGAATCCCGTAAGACCTTCTTTGCGCGTGCGATACGGAATGACGCAGATCCCTTCATCGCCAAATACTTGAAATACTTCGTCTAATTTATGTTTGAAAAGAGAGTTTCCCGATACAGGATTATATACCAATACGACCTTACGCATAGTTACCTCCTTATCAAAATACGCCTATACGGCAGAATAATCGTGTCAATTTATCACCGACATACGGCACGCCTGCAACATCTTCACGGCGGATCATGCCGAGCATGAGCAGGACACCTGTATAGACGATACTGCCGATGAGAGCCGATACGACGGTCATCACAAGGATACTGTCCGATGTCGTTGCCAGACTATTGTAAGTAAAGTAGATACTGATAGCCATGATACATGCGGCGGCAATGGTTTTTGCCGATTCGGTCAGGCTGATACGATAGCCGACATAGCGATGGATAAAGTACAGATTCATCACAGCCGCCAAGCCCATATAAACAGTCGTTGCTATCGTCGCCCCAAGTATACCGAGTGCGGGAATCGCTGTCAAGACCCAGTTGAGGCCGACTTTGGCGACGGCGGCGACTGCCATATTGACGAGCGGTACCGTCGTATGGCCAAGGCCTTGCAGGATACCTGTTGTAACTTGATGGATACCAAGAAATACGATGGCTGTTGCCAGATAGCCGACTACCGGCCCTGCGAGCGGTGCATTGTAAATGAGCATGGATATCTCCGTATGGAGCATGAATACCAAGATAAACGCAGGGAACGTGATGATGGTCGTAATACGCATCGCCGCCCCTGTGCGGAAGGCGATACGCACCTTATCTCCGAGAGCTTTTGCTTCCGAGACAGCAGGCACAAGACTGACAGCCAATGCACCCGTCAAGATCGTCGCCAGATTGGTAAGCGGTACTGCCATGCCTGTCAGATAGCCGAAATATTCCGTTGCTTCGGCTACGGTGAATCCTGCGACCTCCAAACGCATCGGCACGATCATCAGGTCAAGATTGGCTACGAGGGGAAGCATCAGGCTCGATGCCGATACGGGAAGTGCCAGCCAAAATATCCGTTTGATAATTTCTCCGCACGGATCGCCCTTGCTATCGCCTGCTTTTTGTTTCTGCGATGCGACTTCTTCTGCAATTTCGCGTTCTAACTTGTGATTATAATAAAGAAGAACGATAAAGCCTGCTACCGCGCCGGCAAACGCGCCAAGGCTTGCCCCTGCCGCGGCGAATTCAATTCCTGACGGCAAAAGCATATACGCGAACAGTACCATCGTAATAACACGGAATATCTGTTCGACGACTTGCGATACGGCTGTCGGTGTCATACGCTGCCAGCCTTGCAAGTAGCCGCGATAGCTTGACAGCATCGTAACGAAGAAGATGGCAGGCGCGAGTGCCACGATAGCATAGTAGGCACGAGGATCGCGAATGAATCTTAAGTCGATGAGCCATTCTGCCCCGAGATACGTTGTCATGCTGAACAGTATCCCTGTCACCGTAAGAATGGCCAGCGAGATGCGAAAGATACGCCTTGCACCCAACACGTCGCCGAGTGCCAATCGCTCTGCCGTAATGATGGAGATGGCGACAGGTATCCCTGCCGATGAAATGCTCAGTGCCATAAGATAGATCGGAAATGCCATCTGATAAAGCCCGATCCCTTCCCCGCCGAGGATACGCGATACGAATATCCAGTTGAGCGAGCCGATGATCTTTACCACGACACCTGCTGCTGTTAAAATAAATGTACCCTTATAAAAAGATTCTCTGCTTACCGGCATCGGATAAAAATCACCTCCCGAAAAAGTTATTATTTAAAATTCGCTCGATTTGGCATATAATAAAGATATAATATCACCTTGCAAAGAAGGTATCGTTATGGTCATCCCTCATCTTGAATTCAACGTAAATATTGGTCGCCAGAAGCCCGAAAGCATCATCAATACGGCGGCGAAATGTCCGTTCTGCGACCGCAATCATCTAACGGATATTATTGACCGCGAAGATGCGCTTATGCTGATCAAAAACAAATATCCCGTTCTTAAAAATACGCTCCAGACCGTCCTTATCGAAACGGACGAATGTATGTCGGAGCTGTCGCTCTATACGCCCGAGCACCTGCATCACCTGTTCCGCTTCGCCTTCCGTCATTGGCTGGCGATGGAATCGTCAGGCGACTGGCGATCGGTACTCTTCTTCAAAAACCACGGCCCGTTATCGGGCGGTACGATCCGACATCCGCATATGCAGATCGTCGGCTTAAAAGATGTCGATTATCACGAAGCACTCGACCCGTCCATCTTCGAAGGCATCACGCTTCTTGAAGAAGACGGCGTCCTTCTCAACTTATCGACCAAACCACGCATCGGCTTCTCCGAATTTAATGTTATCACGAAGAACGCCACGAATACCGATCGGTTCGCAGACTACGTACAAGCCGCCGTTTATTACATCTTATATGAATTTCCCGGCCGCAGCTGCAGCAGCTACAACTTGTTCTTCTACCATCATAATGATCGATATATCGCCAAGATCATGCCGCGATTCGCAACAAGCCCGCTGTTTATCGGTTTCGGACTTCCGCAAGTATCGAACCAGCTCGATGATGTTGCTGCGCATTTCAAAGAACGATATCATGCACGGTTACCGTAAAGCTCTTCCCCAATCAAGGGGAAGAGCTTTTCTTCTTTATGCCATTGCGTTGCTTCTGTCAGGCGGTACCGTCGAGAACGTAACATCAGGGTTGTTTTCCATGATCCAGCGGATCGCCCATTCGTTCGAAATGAGAAGAACAGGGCGTTCTTTGCTGTCAAGTACGAACATTGCACGGTCTGCACCGCGGAGCGAGTACGGCGTCAGCTTTTCGCCGTCTTTTTCGATCCAGCGCGCGACTTCATACGGCAAATGCTGCATGATGATGTCAACGCCATATTCATTTTTGAGTCGATATTCAAGCACCTCAAACTGGAGCGTACCACACGTGCCGACGATGTACGATTCCGTACCGATATCGGGTTGCTGGAAGAGCTGTACGGCACCTTCCTGCGTAAGCTGTGTGATACCTTTGAGGAACTGTTTGCGTTTCATCGTATCTTTCGCCTGTACGCGCGCGAACTGTTCCGGCGGGAATACAGGGAAATCAGGGAAACGGAGTTTGGCATCGGTATCGCAGAGCGTATCGCCGATACCGAATACACCGGGGTCAAAAAGACCAACGATGTCGCCCGGGAAGGCTTCTTCGATGATCGTTCTGTCCTGCGCCAAGAACTGCTGCGGCTGTGCCAGCTTGATCATCTTGTCGCTCTTATCGTGATGTACGCTCATACCGCGTTCGAATTTACCCGAGCAGATACGGATAAAGGCAAGACGGTCGCGGTGCGCAGGGTTCATGTTAGCCTGGATTTTGAAGACGAAAGCTGTGAAGCGTTCATCATTCGGTGCGATATCACCAACGGTCGATGCATGCACAGCCGGCGGCGGTGCCAAACGGAGGTATTCTTCGAGGAAGTTCTGTACCCCAAAGTTCGTCATCGCACTGCCGAAGAACATCGGCGTCAGTTCGCCTTTGTCGATAAGGTCTTGGTCGAACGCATCGCCTGCCGCATCGAGAAGCTCGATATCGTCGCAGAGCGACTGATGTACTTCTTCACCGAGGATCTCGCGGAAGGCAGGATCATCTACGCCGCCTTTGGTGGACGGGAGAATGTTCTGACCGTGCGAACCGTCTTCCTGGAACAGCTCGATCTGCGCCAGTTTACGGTTGTATACGCCCGTATAGTTTCCTTCTACGCCGATCGGCCAGTTCATCGGATAAGCACGGATACCGAGGACTTGTTCGATCTCTTCCATCAAGTCGAACGGATTTTTGCCGAAACGGTCAAGTTTGTTGACAAACGTAAAGATAGGGATATGACGCTGTTTACATACCTGGAACAGCTTTTTCGTCTGCGCTTCGACCCCTTTGGCAACGTCGATGATCATGACCGCGCTGTCAACAGCCATCAATGTACGATACGTATCTTCACTGAAGTCCTGATGGCCCGGGGTATCGAGGATATTGATGCGGAATCCGTCGTAGTCGAACTGAAGTACGCTCGATGTTACGGAGATACCACGTTGTTTTTCGATCTCCATCCAGTCGGATACGGCATGACGCTGTGTTTTGCGCGACTTGACCGAACCTGCAAGGTGGATCGCTCCCCCGTATAAAAGAAGCTTTTCTGTAAGTGTCGTTTTACCCGCGTCCGGGTGAGATATAATAGCAAAGGTTCTGCGGCGTTTGATCTCGCCGTCCAGTTCCGTCATTGGCATTGGTTTCCTCCTACTGCAATAAAATCTTGATAGGTTCTATATCTTAACTATTTTATCATACCAAAACCATTTCTTTCAATCCCCGAATGACAGCTCTCGTCTATTTTTCCGCGTGATTTAACACCTCTTTGCGTCCGCGCGCATAGCTTACAGTAGCTTTCCATCAAGAAAGCAAACGCATATTCAAAGGAGGTCCTTTTTATGGGCTGGAACAATAACGGTTGCGGCGGATTCGGCAGCTGGTGGATCATCATCATTATCATCATTCTTCTCTTCTGCTGCGGTGGTTTTGGTGGTTTTAGCGGCTACGGCTGTAATGACGACTACACGCATAACTGCTGATAAACGAAAAGAAAGAGAGGTGGGTATGCCCCGCCTCTCTTTCTTTTTTCTGTGAAGAAAAAGAGTCCC
>JAFSAX010000146.1 GCA_017442105.1 Selenomonadales bacterium
ATGTATCATTATTGTAACATATTACACCGATTAAGATAGCCATATCAACAAATTTTTTTCTTTTTTTACATTTTCGGCAAAAAACACAGCCGTCTGCGTTTTTTACACAAACGGCTGCACTCACTCGGCGGACATCGTTCTGTCGTCTGCTGCCTCCATAAGTCCTTTCGCCACTTTCTCCAAAGCCTTTTTCTCAATACGACTGACATACGAACGTGAAATACCGAGCCGCTGCGCCACCTCTCGCTGTGTCTTGCGATCCTCGTCCGCCAGTCCGAATCGAAGCTCAAGTACCGTTTTTTCTCTTCCTTTCAGCTTTGCGACCTCACGCACCATGCGTTCCTGCTCGCATTGATTCTCCACCAGATCGGCCACCACATCAGGGTCCGTCCCCAATACATCGAGAAGCGTAATAGCATTGCCCTCTTTATCAACACCGATCGGATCGTTCAAACTGACTTCATATCGTGTTCGCTTCGTACTGCGCAGATGCATCAATATCTCATTCTCCACGCAGCGCGCCGCATATGTAGCCAACCGTATCTTCTTCGTCACATCGAACGTGTTGATGGCCTTGATAAGCCCGATCGTACCGATAGAAATAAGATCATCCGTTTCTTCTCCCGTATTGTCGAATTTTTTTACGATGTGCGCGACCAAACGAAGATTCCGCTCGATCAAAACGTCCTTTGCTTCAGTCGAACCTTGCGCCAATTTTTTCAGCCACTCTGCCTCCTCCTGTGCACTCAGAGGCATAGGAAACGTATTACTGCCGACATACGCCGCCAAAACGGAAAAACATTTGAGCGCCAGACCCGATACCATCAAGAGAACCGACACATACATTCCTCCTTGCCGCAATCTGCTTTAGTCTATGGCAGGAAGATCGTTCTTGTGCCTGTCAGCGTATGGAATCTTTATCCGTACGAGATCGATGCTTCATAAAGATGCTTTGCTATCATAACATACTATCAAGAAAGGAGATCCTGTTATGCTATTATTTTTGCTCGGTATCACTGTTATGACACTTGGTCTGACACTACTGCGCATGATGCTCTCACGCATCTTCTCTCATCGTCTTCAAGCCCGTCTTGGTACCTTGACGACCTCACCATATCGCGGCTTCCTCTTAGGTATGTTCGGCGCGATGCTGCTGCAAGGCAGTACACCCGTCACACTTCTTGCGATCGCACTCGTCAGCAGCCGCACGCTTACCTTTCCGCACAGCATCGCGATACTGCTCGGAGCCAACATCGGTACGTGCAGCACCGTGCCCTTGCTTCTCGCCCTACCGACAAAAACAGCAGGCGACCTCAACATATACTTCGCTTTGCTCATCGTCATCGGTCTTATCATTCGGCACACACGATCGCTCGTCGGCGCAATAGCAGGCCTCGTCTTAATGATAGAAGGGTTCTCGCTTCTTCGCACGGCAAGCGCATCACTCGTAGCTGTCAGTGACCTGCTCGCACTTCTCTCCGTACCCGACACTCTGCCGTTTATCGGAGTCGCCGTCGGCATCGCCCTTACCTTCGCCTTGCAATCGTCATCGAGCGCCACCCTTCTCCTGACCTCACTTATAGAGCATCATATACTTCCCCTTCACACCATCTGCCATATCATCTACGGCAACAACATCGGCTCCTGCCTTTCCTCCGTCCTCGCCTCGCTTGCCGCCTCACACGAAGCACGCATGACCGCAATGGCCAATCTGATCTTGAATATCGGCGGCGTTCTCCTCTTCTTACCTCTGACCACACCGCTTCTCGCGCTCGTGACTGCGCTTATCGATACGACAGCAGACCGCCTCGTTATACTTCACACCGTCTTCAATCTCGTCGGCTCGCTCTTGTTATTGCCATTTACCAAGCAGTATGCCGCCTTCATTCAGCATATCTATCCGTTCAAACGCACATAAAAAAAGAAGGCCGAAGCCTTCTAATTTTCATCGTGATATGAATGTTACAGAACACGTCTTGCGCCAACATAACGAGATCCCCAATATTTGCTGTCTATTTTCGATACTTGAACGCCGCCGCTCGACGTTGCGTTGATAAACTCGTTATTGCCCAAATAGATGCCGACATGAGAAGCACCTGCCGCATATGTCGTAAAGAAAACGAGGTCGCCTACACGCAGGTTGCGATACGATACTGCCTGCCCCATACGGAATTGTTCACCCGATAAACGAGGCAACTGAACACCCGATTTTGCAAATACATATTGAACATAACCCGAACAATCAAAACCACCCGGTGTCGTACCGCCAAACACGTACGGCACACCTATATATGCAAAAGAAGTTTGTACCAATCTTCTCATAAACATACTTGAACCACCGCGACTGACCATAATATTCTTGCCCATGATCGCATAATAAGTATCTTTCCCAACGATACCGTCAGGCTCAAGACCCCATACGGATTGGAAGTTCTTCACTTGATATTCCATAGCCGAGCCGAAATATCCGTCTACTTCCACGGGATAACCCAATTTGGTCAACGCACTTTGAATTTCCGAAACTTCCTCACCTTGGTCGCCGACTTGGAACGAAGCCAGACATACCGTTGAGGATATGAGCAGGAAAAACAAAGCTAATAATTGAATTCGAAATGCTCTACTCAATAATGTTTTCCTCCCTTTTTTCACAGAAACGACAGGGATTTACCGTCTCCATTTTATTTCGCGCAAACACGCCATGTGTTATGTATTCTACATAAACACAGAAGTTCCTGCTAAAAACATTGTTTTTTTGACATTTCTTATTCTCATCATTTCTTGCTCTTTTATACGCAAAAAGAGCCAAACAAGACGTACTTGTCAGGCTCCCTTTTCTTACATCGCACCATCAATGAGTTCTGCCAGCGCATCTTTCGGAAGATAACCGACTTCTCTTGCTGTGACCTCTCCGTTTTTCACAACGATAATGGTCGGAATGCTCTGGATACCATACTGCATTGCAACGGCACCGTTCTCATCGACATCTACTTTGGCAACGACTGCCTTACCTTCATATTCTGCGGCAACCGCTTCGATCTCAGGCGCGATCATGCGGCACGGACCGCACCACGTTGCCCAAAAATCGACCAGTACAGGTTGTTTGGCTTCCATGACTTGTTTTTGAAATTCTTCTGCTGTATGAATATGAACGACGCTCATATAATGACCTCCTTTTTTCATATTGTATGCTTTTTTGCGCAAAACTATATGAAAATCTCTCTTTTTATTGTATACTAAGTGTATCACATATCGGTAATATCTTCAATTTATTTTTAGGAGGAATGACATATGCAACTGCTTGAAGCGATCGAAACGCGGCGTTCTTGCCGCAAATACACCGCAGAAGTCCCATCCGATGAGGTGATCAAATCACTTCTTCATTATGCGACCAAAGCACCGAGTGCAACAAATACGCAGCCATGGCGATTCGCGGTGATCCAAGATAAGGCTCTTCTCGATCACTATTCCGACGAAACGAAGCGCATTCTTCTCGAAAGCAATACGGAGCTTGTCGAGAAGTATCGCCATATCCTGTCAAATCCCGATTATCATGTGTTCCACCATGCACCAACACTCGTCATCATCTATGCGAATCAGTCGCGCTTCTTCAGCATCACCGACTGCTCGCTCGCGGCACAGAACTTGATGCTCGCGGCACATGACAAAGGTCTTGCCACGTGCTGGATCGGTTTTTCGACGCCGCTCTTTAATGCACCGCACATCAAAGAAGAGCTTGGTATTCCCGCAGAATACGAAGCGATCGCACCGCTCATCGTCGGATATCCCGAACGCATTCTCCCTCCGATGGAGAAAAACGAGCCTGAGATCATCTGCTGGAAAAAATAATGATATGTACAAAAAAGCTACCTTATACAAGGTAGCTTTTTCTTTGCAAAGGAATTTATGAGCAATCAATAAGCCGAGTTCTGTTCCGCTTGCGCGGTGACGACCATTTATCTAGACCGCCGATTACTCGACGGTTCAAGCGACACAACCCGGAAGGTTCAGCGGGCAACATCATCCCTTCCCTATTTGGTCTTGCTCCGGGTGGAGTTTACCTAGCCAGCCGGTCACCCGACTGCTGGTGCGCTCTTACCGCACCGTTCCATCCTTACCTGCCAGAAGCAGGCGGTCTACATTTCTGTGGCACTATTCCTGGGGTCACCCCCGCTGGACGTTATCCAGCACCCTGCCCTACGGAGCCCGGACTTTCCTCAGACGCATTGGCGCCCGCGGTCGTCTTTCATGCTCATAAATTACATTTTATTGTAGCACGATTTTTTTCCGTTTGTCAATTCTTCTTACTATTGCGAACGAGTCTTGCACACTTTTCGGCAATGTTATCATCGGCTACGATATCGGAGATGATGGCTGTCATCGAAGCACCTTTCGCAAGGACTTCGGCAACTTTATCCTCTTTGATACCGCCGATCGCAACGATGGGAAGCGATACCGCCGCACGTACAGCCATCAGATTGTCGTATCCGATAGGCTGAAGGGCATCCGCCTTCGTTTTCGTCGCAAAAATAGGGCCGACACCGATATAGTCAATGCAGCCGAGCGATTCTGCATCGCGTGCTTCTTCAGGATTATGGGTAGAAAGACCGAGCACCTTATCATCCCCGATGAGCTTACGTACGACGGCAGGCGGAAGGTCGCTCTGTCCGATATGGACGCCGTCGGCATCGACTGCCATAGCAAGGTCGATATGGTCGTTGACAAGGAAAAGCGCTCCTGCTTCGCGTGTCAATCGGCGAATCTCCATGCACTCTTCGTACATAGCACGCGCATCTTTCATTTTTTCACGATATTGAATGACACGGATACCGCCCGCGAGCATTGCGCGTACGACTTCCAGATTCGTACGTCCGCGCGAGAAGTCTTCTCCCGTGAGCGCATAGATCGATTCCGTTTCAAAATATGATAATTTATCCATCAGAAATTCTCCTTATCGAAAAGAAAATACGTCGCTTGCAGCGATCTCTGCCGTGATGACATCTGCCTTACGTTTCGAAGATGCCATCTGCGCACGCAAATAGTCTGCTACGACAGGCACAACGATAGCTTCCGTATAGTAATGGCCTGCATCGGCAACGGCGATATCGTTTTCGTCGGCTTTTTGTCCGTCGTGATACTTCACATCAGCCGTCAAAAGAAGGTCTGCCCCGCGCATCGCCGCTTTCGGAATAAGATCGCTTCCGCTGCCGCCGCAGACGGCTACTTTTTTTATCATGCGTTCAGGCGATCCTGTGAACTTGATGACAGGCACACCGAGGGCTTTTTTGATACGGTCGATGACGTCACCTAGCGTCATTTCTTCGGCAAGACTGCCGATGCGTCCAAGCCCGTATTCGCGTCCTGTATTTTTGAGCGGATAGATATCGTACGCCGCTTCTTCGTACGGATGTACACGAAGCATCGCACGCACAACGCGTCGCTCTATTTCCTCGGGCATGATCGTTTCGATGCGCACTTCTTCCACTCGCTCTAATTTGCCCTCCTGCCCGATATACGGGTTCGTACCTTCGCGCGGAAGGAATATGCCCGTACCGTCTGCCATAAACGCGCAATCGCTGTATTCTCCGATATAGCCTGCACCTGCTTTGGCGATCGCCGCGCGGACATCTTCAGCCGAATCTTTCGGCACGAATACAACGAGCTTGACAAGGTTCTGTCTGCTCGTGACAGTAAGCGGTTCAACATCCGTCAAGCCGATACGCTCGGCAAGAACATCATTGACACCGCCTTCGGCAATATCGAGATTCGTATGCGCCGCATAGACAGCGATACCGTTTACCAAGAGCTTTTCTATCATCGCGCCTTGTGCCCAATCTGTCCGAATTTGCTTCATCGGACGGAATAAGAAAGGATGGTGTGCAACGATCATCTGCACATTTTCTTTGATGGCATAGTCGATGATATCGTCCGTCACATCGAGCGCAACGAGCACACGCTCTACCTTATGCGACGGCGAACCGACCAAAAGACCGACATTATCCCATTCTTCTGCTAACTTTTTCAATGCAAGCTGTTCCATCCAATCAATGATAGTTTGACAAGTTACAGACATCGAAACATCTTCTCCAATTCTGCATAATGTTCTTTGATCGCCTTATATTTTTCCGATTCCACCGCATGTTTGCCTTTTTTCATATTATCGAGGATCACTTTATCCGACTGCATCAAGCGATAAATATGTTTTTTGATAAGCGGATGCTTACCGAGCCAGAGAAGCGGGCCGACATCACACATGATCGGTTTGATAGGCATTCTGCCCGGTTCTGCCGCGATGACTTCGTAGATGATACCGTCTTCTTCTACAAGCGTTTCGGCTACGATAAACCAGTCGTTCTCCGCGAGCCATTTGCGCATCAGACCGGCACCGCTCATCGGCTGCAAAATAAGACGCGACAAGGAATCTGTCACCTCGGGCGCACCTTCCAAAATATGAATGATAGTCGTCGCTCCCATGCCTGCGATGGCCGCATTCGTCACTTCACCCGGCTTGATAGGCGCAAGACCATCACCCAAACGAAGCGAGATAACCTCCTCCATATTCGCTTCTTTTACGGCACGTTCTGCCGCACTCAACGGCCCTTGATTCAAATCACAGGCAATGGCAGACGGTATTCTTTTTTCTTCAATTGCCGCGATCGGCAAATATCCGTGATCGGTACCGATATCGGCAAGAATAGAACCCGGCTCGACAAAATCGGCGACTGCTCTGAGTCGTTTACTTAATTTCATATTACTCTCCTACCTCTCATATCGCTAAAAAAGGCAAAGCATACGCTGCTTTGCCTTTTGTGCATCCTGTTTTATTCCAAGAAATCTTTTAACTTTTTGCTGCGGCTCGGATGACGCAATTTGCGCAAGGCTTTCGCTTCGATCTGACGAATACGTTCACGTGTAACGCCGAAGCTCTGTCCGACTTCTTCGAGCGTTCTCGCACGACCGTCCTGCAAACCGAAACGCAGACGAAGCACTTTCTTTTCACGGTCTGTGAGCGTTTCGAGCACTTCTTCGAGCTGTTCTTTGAGGAGCATGAACGAAGCGGCTTCCGCAGGTGCGGGCGCGTCTTGGTCTTCAATGAAGTCGCCGAGATGCGAGTCTTCTTCTTCCCCGATCGGAGTTTCGAGCGATACCGGTTCCTGTGCGATCTTCATGATCTCACGTACGCGTTCTACGCTGATACCCATTTCTTTGGCGATCTCTTCCGGAAGCGGCTCTCTGCCGAGTTCCTGAAGAAGCTGGCGCTGGATACGCACGAGCTTATTGATCGTTTCTACCATATGAACAGGGATACGGATCGTTCTCGCCTGATCGGCGATCGCACGCGTGATAGCCTGACGGATCCACCAGGTCGCATACGTACTGAACTTATATCCTTTGTTATAATCGAATTTTTCAACGGCTTTGATAAGACCCAAGTTACCTTCTTGGATCAGATCCAAGAACAGCATACCACGGCCGACATATCGTTTGGCAATGCTGACGACAAGACGAAGGTTCGCTTCTGCCAAACGGCGTTTTGCTTCTTCGTCGCCTTCTTCCATACGTCTTGCAAGCTCGATCTCTTCATCTGCCGAAAGCAAATGAACGCGACCGATCTCTTTCAGATACATACGAACAGGGTCATCAATGCCGATACCTTCCGGTACAGACAAATCGAGATCGACTTCTTCCGGTCGCACCTCTTCCATATCCTGTTCTGTCGGTTCTTCTTCATCGACCTGCGGTTCATTCGCAAGGACATCGACTACCTCAACGCCTTGACGCTGGAACATGCCGAATATCTCATCTGCATCCTCCGCCGACAAATCTATTCCTTGGAGAGTATCCATCACTTCGGCATACGTCAACATGCCACCACGACTTTTGCCTTTGGCCAGTAGCTTCTCAATAAGCGGAAGCGCTTGATCCATTTTTGCTGTCATTTACTCCCCTCCTTGCTTTCCCAAAATTTACTGCTGATTACGCAACTTACTAATCTCATTCTTTATCCGCTGGCTTTCCGCTAATTCCTGCAAAAACCTGCTATCCCCCATACGTTCTAATTCATCCGCTTTTAAGCGGTGCTGTTCATAAAGCCGCTGATAGTGCGACAAATGAACGGCTCTGATACAATCATCTATTACCTGATCGATATCTTCGGATATCGGTTCTGTCATCAAGATATTGGAAAGCACCTCGCGAACAGACGGCTCGTCCATCATAGCATCAAGCTCTTTTGTCAGCTCGCCTTCTGTTTCCCAAGCCTGCCACAACCGTGTAACGATCTCTCTCGTTTCACGCTGCGAAAATTCTTCCGCCGTCAGTCGTGCCTTGATATACGGAATCTTACTGCTATCACTGCATATAATTGAAATCAGATTACGCTCTGCCGCCTGTGATGCACCTTCCGGTTTTTTTGTGACACTTCTGATCGTTATATCTTGCCCTTGATTTCCTTGATTATCCTTTTTGTTCAGGTACTTATATAATTCGCTTCGTACAGATGTCTCGTCGATCGCAAGCACCTCTGCCGTTCGCGCAATATACACATTCGTTTCTACCGCATTGTCCGAGCTTGCCAAAAGTTCCACCACTCGTGAAACGACATTCACCTTGCCCTGCAAGTCGGAATAATCAACTTCCGCCAGTATCTTTTGGTAGCGATATTCCAGATATGTCAAGGCATCGTCTACCAGCTTGCGGAACGCTTCTGCCCCATGCTTCGTCAAAAACTCGTCGGGATCTTTGCCGTCGGGAATCGTCAGCACCTTGAGCGACATCCCGAGTTCGCGCACGATCTGCAGCGCACGCATCGTCGCCGCTTGTCCCGCCCGATCGCTGTCATACGAAAATATGATCTCGTTGGCAGCCTTTTTCAAGAGCTTCGCATGAGATGCGGTAAATGCAGTTCCCAGTGACGCAACGGTGTTATAGATACCATGCTTTCTCGCCGAAAGCACGTCCATATACCCTTCCATCACGATCACTTGTCCACATTCTTTGATCGCTTGATATGCGGTATCATAGCCAAAGAGTATCTGCCTTTTATTGAATATCACCGACTCCGATGAATTCAGATACTTCGGATGGCTGTCGTCCATGACGCGCCCGCCGAAACCGCAGACACGACCTCGAAGATCACAGATCGGGAACATCACACGATTGCGAAAACGGTCGTATATACTGTTCTTCTGCTCATTTTTTACCGCAAGTCCCACTTCCACGAGCGTTTCTTCCGTCACACCGCGCTTGATAAAAGCATCGGTAAGCTTCGACCAAGCATTCGGCGCGAAACCAAGCTGAAACGTTTCTATCATCTCATCGGTGATACCGCGTTTTTTCAAATACGCCAGTCCTTCTTTGCCGTACGACGTACGCACAAGACACGAATGGAAAAAATCACGCGCCAACTGGGATGCTTGTCCAAGCCGCGCCATATCTTTTTCCCTTGCGATCTGCTCCGGTGTTTTTTGCCGTTCGGGAATGGGAATATTCATTTTTTTGGCAAGGAGCCGTACTGCATCCATGAAAGCGATATTCTCTACTTTCATCAAGAACGAAAACACGTTCCCGCCACTTTGACAACCAAAACAGTAATAGAAGCCTTTCTCCGCATTCACAGAAAAAGACGGCGTGTTCTCTTGATGAAACGGACAGCATCCCCAATAGTTACGTCCCTTCTTCTTCAAAGCAACGTAATCGGAAACGACTGTCACAATGTCACTTTCCGAGCGCAGCCGGTCAAGAAATTCGTCAAATCCTGCATCTTTCATTCGAGTGACCTTCTTATTCATGTTTCGCTTGTCTTCCTATCCGTTTTAGGAGTAAGCGTCTTTTAAAATTCGCCTAATTGTTTAAAATTCCTTCTTTTTCTGTCGCAAATGACAGAAATCTTTTGAAACAATCATCCAAGAAAGACAATTATTTCATATTTCAGCATATATTGTCGAAGAAAAAGCAGGCTTTTTTCAAAACTCTTTAATTATATTCCATATTCATTTAAAATATCCTTTTTTACCTCTTGACAATTTGAATTTTTTTTGCTAGGAAATTCATTTCGATTGGTATCCGACCCATTTTCTCGGGATAAATCGTTCTTCAAACAGTTCGATCGCATACACATCAGTCAGTCCTGCGATATAATCGGTAACGACCTTGCTATGCCCCCACCGTTCGATGCCTGCACGGAATTCTTCGGGAAGCTCATCGGGATGCGCATGAAAATATTCGAACAAGGTCGTCAAAACGAACGTCGCACGGTCGCGGTCGGGGCGAAGCGGTTCGGAATGATAGACGCGCTTGAACATGAACTCACGAAACAGATCCATAACGCCTCTTATCTTATCCGATTGATAGATATTGTTTTGTCCGCTCGACGACCGTATCGTATCCATGACCATCGCCGTTATCATGTCGGCAGGTACTTCTCCGATCGTTCGGCGGATATCTGCAGGCAGTTCATCTCGATAGATAAGGTTGGCTCTAAGACTGTCATCGTAGTCGTGACACAAATACGCGATGCGGTCACTGATACGGACGATCTTACCTTCAAGGCTCTGCGGCTCACATTTTCCCGTATGACATAAAATGCCGTCGCGCACCTCTTTCGTCAGATTGAGGCCTCTGCCATTCTTCTCAAGATGCTCTACGATCCTAAGGCTCTGTTCGTTGTGACTGTAATGGCCGACGAGCGCATCGAGTGCATATTCGCCCGAGTGCCCGAA
The DNA here is from genome assembly GCA_017442105.1 of Selenomonadales bacterium. NCBI lineage: Bacteria > Bacillati > Bacillota > Negativicutes > Selenomonadales > Selenomonadales bacterium. The sequence goes on from JAFSAX010000146.1 coordinate 10,719, forward strand.
TGGTGTATGTCCGACATCATGGCCGAGTGCCATTGCTTCTGTCGCATCTTCATTGAGGCGAAGGGCACGTGCGATCGTTCGTGCGATCTGCGCCACTTCGATACTGTGCGTCATACGGGTACGATAATGGTCGCCGGGAGAGATATAGACTTGTGTCTTATGTTTCAAACGGCGGAATGATTTGCTGTGCAAGATACGGTCGCGATCACGCTGGAAGGCCGTACGGATCGGACAGTCCTCCTCCTTACGGTCACGTTTTGCCTCATCACTGTATAGCGCGTAGGGGCTGAGGTTCTTTCGTTCCATTTCTTCCGTTATCTTGCGAATAGCATCCATCATCGGTTCCCCTTTCCGTTTCTTCCTAAAAATTTCATACTGTTAAATTACATCATAAAGATAGTAAAATCCTCTTTATTACGTTATAATATTATGTGCAAAAGGAGGGTTTCATCAATGAAAAGAAAAAGCATACTGATTCTCGTCTTACTCTTCACGCTTATCTGTTCGATCGCATCTGCGGCGCGCCCGAGCGTCACAGCCAATGATAGTTATTTCGACCCCGACAGCGGGCAATATGTTCTGACAGGCAATGTTGTCATCACGATCGGTGCTCGTACCATTACGGCAGACAGCGCACGCTTCTCTCCCGTTACGATGGAGGTATGGGGCGATGACGGTGTCAGCTTCAAGCAAGACGGCGTTACCTTCTCGGGCGGCAGCGTCTATGTCAAAGGCCCTGCACGTACTGCTTATATCAAAGGCGGCTCGCACTTTGAACGTGATGGACTGACCATCACCTCCAACACGGCCTCGTTCAACTGGAAAACGAAGCTTGCCACATTCGACGGTAATGTCACCATCACACAGAACGGCAAAACTTGGACGACATCTCATCA
>JAFSAX010000147.1 GCA_017442105.1 Selenomonadales bacterium
GCCTAGTAGCATTATATCAAAAGGAGCTTTTGTGTTTTACGCATAGCTATAAGCTTTACGGAACCCCACGCCTAGCGCGGGGTTTTCGATATACAAAAATACCGCCCCATGAAGGAGCGGTTCACTATTATATATCAAAATTTTCATTATAAATAAATTTTATTACAGTAACATTTCTGTTTTTATCTCCATATATGTCAACAACAGGAACTTCTTCAGAGACATTTACAAGTTTAGTACGTGCAGGAGCAATAACCGCTGTAGAAATTTTCTCTTGATTCGGTATAATCCCAAACATGGCAAGCCCTTTATACGAATCTAACTCACCTATTTTCCACTCACGAACAGACGCCATTACATTAAGTTTCACAACTTGATCATCATAAATGTCAAAATCCCCATAGAATCCATCCCAATAATAGGTGTACGTTATAAAAGGAACATCTCCTTTCTTTGTATGCAAATTCCATTTTGTAACATTTCCCGGTTTACCTAGTTTTTCCTTCAACTCTTGTGTAGTTAAAAGGCTGAATTCATCACTCTCAAGTATAACCTCAACATTAGCAACAGGTTTATATCTTTCTGCAGACTTTTCGTTGATACTATTAAAACACGATGCAACAAGCAAAACAAAAATAACAACAAATGCTAGACATCCCCACTTTGCCTGTTTTTTTGCCTTTCGTTTCTTTTCTTCTTTTAATATCGCAGTCTCACTTCCACAATAACTGCACACCTTTGATCCATCAGGAATTTCGCATCCACATTTTTTGCAGAGCATAGTTTACTCCCCCCGACATATTTTATTTTATTATTTCTTGTTCTTGGCATAACATTACAAACCCTTCTTTCAATTTAAAATTTCTTACTTTTTACTTAAAAATTTTGTCAAATAAAAAAACCAGACCTTATGTCCGGTTTTCTTATCGCTTCAGCCAAGCGGTATAAGCCGCTCCCATTGCATTATCGGGACTGTATACAGCTTCGGGATAATACAATTCTGCTCGTATTCTTTTTTTCTTAAAATATGTCTTGAGATAGTTTCTGATATACGTATTCGACATGACGCCGCCGACCATCAAGATGTCTTGGCAACCCGTTTCGTTTGCCGCATTGCGAAGAAGTCTGGCAAGTGTTTTGCCGATACATTCTTCTACACCAGCCGCCATAGCAGCTCTGTCATACGGCTTCGTCATCAAACGCTGTGCATGACTCTCGGGTCCTGCAAAACTGACCGATAATCCGCGTACCGACACAGGCAGTTCAATAGGAGCATCGTGACCGCCACGTGCCAATTCTTCGAGTTTTTTGCCCGTCGGGAACGAAAGTCCGAGCGCAACACCAATGCGATCGACGAACTGACCGCCGTGCAAATCGATACTGCCGCCAAGGAGTTCTACCGATTCGATGATATCACCACTGCGGCGAACACGCACCAGCTCTGTCGTTCCGCCCGACACATGCATCGCCAAAAAGTCTTCGCTTACAAGCTGTTTGCACGACCACAGACCTGCATAAATATGTCCTTCTTGATGACTGATGCTGTGGATCGGTACATCGAGCGTCGACGAAAGGACACGTGCGTAACCATGCCCTGCCAAAAAGGCAGGCATATAAGACCCTTCCGCACGTCTTGGCATCGTCGAAACACCGATTCCCGCAATATTCATACCGTCGATATCACTAACCGCATCTTCCCAGAGTTCTGGAAGATTGCGCATATGTTGGAATACCATTTCAGACTGCGCCAATCCGCGTTTGCCTTCTTTCACCGCCAAAATGCGACGATTGTCCGCTACACGGTTGCCGTCTTCGTCAAGGATCGCTACCGAGGTCGTATAGCAACTTGTATCAATGCCGATATAATACTTCACGATCAATCCTTCGCCGCGCGGGACAGCTTACCGAGCACACCGTTGATAAACTTCGGCGAACGGTCCGTGCCGAAACGTTTCGCAAGCTCAACAGCTTCGTTGATAGCAACCCCGTCATCGATCTGTTCTTCTTGATGTTTCATCTCATAGACAGCAATACGCAAAATATTACGGTCAACGGCAGGCATACGCGCTACCTTCCAATCCTGCGCATATATCGACAATTCTGCGTCGATCGCTTCTTTTTGTGCCGATACACCATCGACCAACTGCTGTGCATACATCATCGCACCGCTCGACAAAGATTTATTTTCTTCTTTGATCGTTTCTAAAATAGATTGTGTGTCTGCTTCATTGAATTCCAAATGGAACAATGCCTGCAAAGCAAATTCTCGTGCCATACTACGACTCATAATTCACCTGATCCCTTCTGTTTATCTGCGATAATGGAACGGCCAAAACCGATCTATCATTTCTACAATACTTTCTTCTTCATCGACACGTTTACCGATAACGTAGCCAAAGACCCCACACGCTACAATGAACAGGGTATTGAATAAACCGAATACGATAATCAATATGCCGACGATCATACCGACAATGGCACCGACCGTTTTTCCATTATGGTCTTGCCACAGATTTTCCAATAATTTCAGATTCATTTCTTCACCCCATCTCGATTAGTTAACGCGTCTTTTCACTTTGAACTGATTCGAAATGTCTTCTACCATAACTTCAATGTCACTGAGTTCCAAACCTGCCGTCGTTTTCATGTATTCTTTTACACGTTCTTTGACTTCGTTCGCAACCGTCGGAACATTGCAGTCGGGACTTACGATCAAGCGAAGCGAAGCACGGATACCGTGTTTATCATCATGGCGAGAACGGATCTTTACACCGCGTACGCCTTTGATCGAGCAAGTAATATCTTCCAGCAGATTTTCGATGGCAGACATCGAGATATGAACTTCACCGAATTCCGTTTTGTGAATGATCATTTCACGTTTGCTCGGGCGACGATGAATGAGCAAAAAGAGCCATTGTACGCTGACCCCAAGCAATACAAGCCCAATGATCGCTACCTGCCAATTATTATAGACATGCTGTGTAAAGCTGTCTTCGATCAGCGCGAGCGGAATAAGGCCCAACGCCGCACCGATGACCCCACAAGCAAAAACTGCCAACAGTATATTATAAATAATAAAAATAATACGTCCTAGTGTTTCCATAACTGCTCCTTCCTAGCGTACCCGAATATCTTCCTCTTTGCCTTCGGCAAAGCCGACACCTTGTACATGGACATTGACTTCAATTACTTCAAGTCCCGTCATCGATTCAATGGCACGTTTTACATTTTCTTGTACCGTCAATGCAATATCGGGAATACGCACACCGTATTCCACAATGACAAAAAGGTCTACTGCGGCTTCACGCTCGCCAACCTCTACCTTTACACCTTTTGCCATATTCTTTTTCCCGAGCATCTCCGCGATACCGCCGACAAGCCCACCGCTCATACCTGCAACACCGGGAATCTCCGTTGCCGCCAGACCTGCTACGATCGCCACGACTTCATCAGCAATGCGTATCGTACCGACATCATTATGTTCGATTCGATCAAATTTTGTATCCATACCACCCCTCCTAGTTTTAGGATGACTTTTTAATAAAAAATGTTCTATTCGCTTTATTATATCAAACTTTCTCCTGTTATACAAACAGTTCCTGTCGATTCTGTTACGGTTTGGCACGAATTAAAATATGCTCTTTTTTTACACCGCTGATACGCTCTATAAGTGATGCCAATTCGACGACTTCCTCTCGCGCGAGCACATCTGTACGCACCATAACGGTGGCAGAGTCGCTTTGGCAAAATACGAGTGCATCATCGAATCCTCTTGCCTTGATGATCGTTTCCAGTTCAGACTCTGCCTGACGATTCTTATCGGACTCCCAGAGTGCCGTCTGTTTTTCTCGGCGGATCGTTTTATCCTCCTCTGCCTCGATCGCTTGCGCAAGCAGTTCGCGCGCTTCACTTCGATGTCTGTCACGTGCAATACGAAGTTCGATATAATCGTCTGTTCTTGCCGCATCTTCCACCTGCACCATGACAGGGAGCGATTCTTTTTTGACTTCACATTGCCATATTGCTATAACAGCAACAAAAACCATGACAAGGAAACACCCTGCTCCCACATACCGTTTCCAATGATTCCAATATATCATCTCGCTATTCCCTCCCGTTTTTTCGCCAATACTTTGATGCGATACGAAGCTACGCCCGTCGCCGTTTCGACCGCATCCCGAATATCTTCCCGAACAGCAGACGAAGAACCACCCTCGGCAACAACAAGCACTCCTTTGATGGCAGGTCTGAGCGTTCGGCTGGCGATCGGCGATTCCACTCCGTTTTCGCGTCGCATCGGCAATTCTTCCGTTATCTTCTCCTCTATCGTTTCGGCACCGTTCTGTCCTTCTGTTACGGTACGCTTCTCATGTGTACGATTCTTCTCGTGCTCGATTCGTTTTTCTTCATCTATCTGCACGATGACATCGACAGCACCTGCACCCTCTATCGAAGAAAGTATCTTCTCCAGTTTTTCTTCCCATGCTTTTTCGTCCGAATGTCTTACCTCGGGTATGTATGCAGCATCGTTACTTATCGGTGTCGTCTTCTCTTCTTCCATCAGTGGTGCACCAAGCATCAGTGCTAACCCCAATCCGCCAACAGCCATCAATCTCGGATATCGCACCTTACCTCTCCATTGACGCCACACTGCTTTACTGTCGCCGTTATCTTTTCCGTTCATCTTGTTTGCCTCCTTGCATGATCGACACTACGCCGCGCGGCAGATCAAATACATTACAAAGTTCTCTTTGCAGAGCCTCGCTTGGCATCCGCTCCAACGTGATAACGACCGACTGTACCGCGATCGCCTCATCATTCAGACATACTTTTACCACAACGCTCTGCTCATCATGTCCTTTTTTCGTCAAATACGATGCTATCTTATGCCGTAATCCTTGTTCATACGCATTCTCTATAAAAGCAGACGGATCGAATGTATGCCCTGCCGATTTACGCGACATATCTTGCCAAGATATCTCCATCGGGTGAAAATCATGTATCCATACGACGATAGGCTTTAAGATCGTCACCAATATCAACAGCCCCGCTACGACGCGAACAAAATTTTCTACCGATGAACGAGGTATCAGAAGTTCCAAAAAAACGATAAACACCAACAGCACAACGATCTCGCGTATCCATCCGCCCAAAAACTCCATCTCATACCTCCTAGCGCATCATGACCGACATACTGCCGACACCGACGATAATGGTGATCGTCAAAAAGAAAATAAGCGCGACCGACAGCGTAACGGCAAAGAGCAGTAATATATGTGTTCCCAGCTGTGCCAAACAGTTTGCCAAACGCTCTTCCCCCATCGGCTGTATCAACGCACCGCCTGCCTTCATCAAAAATGCCAGTACCAAGAGTTTTATGAGCGGAACAAGGCAGACCGTCGCAACCGTCACCATACCGAAAATGCCGATCGCATTTTTTAAGATGAGCGATGCTCCGAATATCACGTCGACTGAGTCGGCAAACATCTTCCCGACGATCGGAACAAAATTGCCCACCGCAAACTTCGCTGTCCGAAGCCCCAATCCATCGGCGATCCCGCCTGATACACCTTGCACCGTAAGCAGTCCTGTAAACAGCATCATCCCAAATCCGAACAATATCATTCCGCCTTGTCGGATCAAAGATGCCAGCTGCCCAAGCCGATACGTCCTCGAAAAATAATTAAGCGAATCGAGGACAGCCGTCAAAAGAAACATCGGCAATATCACCGTCTTCATTAAGACGCCGAGCACATTCACTGCAAATAACATCAGCGGTGTAAACAGCGCCGCACTCGTAATAGCACCGACTGCCGTAAGCAAAAATAACATCAGCGGCAACAACGCTTCCATAAAACCTATCATCGCATCGATCGTTTGCTCTGCAAGCATCACCGCAGACGTAAACGCTTTCATCCCAATAATGAGCAAAAAAATAAAACATACACTGTATGATAGGGCAGCGATCTGTGAAGATCGAAACGAGGTTTGCAGCTGCTGCATCAACACACACAGCACCGCTAGAAAAAGGAGCTTACCCAGAAGATGCATTTGCGATGTGATCTCGCGGAAAAATATTTGTTCCAATGAACGCACCCACATTTCGGGCGCAAAGGCAATTCCTTCGGCAGCAATTCGGCGAACCGTATCAACAGTGAGAGGTGACATATCGATCATCAGATCGCGATTGATCTGTTCTATTTCGCGATTAAGCGCATCTGCCCCAAGCGAATCAAACAGCTCCTGACTAATGATCTCATCTGCACTTGCACCTTCTGCCACACCTATACCCCAAATAAAAAATATAGCAACAAGCCACATCCATCTTTTCATGGCATCAACCGCAGTATCGTATCGAGCGCAAAGGCAATGATAGGCACCGCCATCACGAGTATCATCACTTTACCTGCTAATTCTACTTTACTTGCTATCGCTCCCTCTCCCGCATCACGACAGACCTGCGCACCGAATTCGACGAGATAAGATATGCCAATGATCTTGAGCAAGATAATAAGATACATCTCTCCGATACCCGCCCGCTTTGCCATCTCGGTGAACAGCTCGATGATCATGCGTAGTTTGTCCAAAACAAGAAAAAAGACGATTCCCGCAACCACAATCGTGATCTGCACCGCAAGCTCAGGATGCGACCGTTTTACCACCAAGGTCAACAAAACTGCTGTCATTCCTATCCCGACGACCTGTATCATATCCATCTTCTCACCTCATGATAATCGAAACACATCTTGCACCGTCCGAAACAACCGTCCGAGCAGCTGTACGATCCACAACAATACCAAAGCAAATGCCGCCAACGTACAAAGATGTGCCATATCCTCTTTCCCCGCTTGTTTTAACGCCATATGAATGACCGATATCAATATCCCAACGCCTGCAATCTTAAACAACAGATTCAGTTCCATCATACCCTCCTCTATACGCATACCAATATCACCATCAACGCACCGCACGCGCCTATGTAGATCGCCAGTTTTCCCTTTTTCTTCGCATCCGTTATCGCAGTATCTTCTATCCGTTTTAGTTGCTCAACAGCGAGCCTGATCTGCTTTTCCGTTTCGCGACAGCCTGTTCTGCCAAGCTGTTCTCCCAAAAACATCAACATATTCCATTCCGCTTGTCCCAAAGAAGCGTCACTGCTCATTTTTCTGCGCATCTCAACGACTGCTTCCGAGATACAGCACCGCCTGTCTTTCTTCAATCGCTCCGACAAGTGCAGAAACATCTTCGTTATGCTATCCTCACTGCATCCGTTCACACAATCACGAAACCCGTCTGCCAAAAACATCTCACCATATACGATCTGTGTTTCAAGAGCAGACAAGGCTTGTATAAGAGCACGTATCTGACGTGGCCTTGCCCACAATTCTCTCGCACGAAATATTCCCATACCGATTCCTGCCGACAAAACAAGTATAACTCCTATGCCCGATATCATAACGTCCCCTCGCCGATGTCATCACGACCAACGACCGCACGAACAGACCCCATTGTTGGTTGATTATCAAGAAAAATGATACGCGAAAACAGCGCAAAGATTTCTTGCCGGGTCTTTCTCATACGCACCAAGACATCTTCGATATCTCTTCCGTGAAGTGTCGCGACCACTGCGATACCCGCATGAACAGCTTCTTCTACTGCCGCTATATCTTCTCTGTGTCCCAGCTCGTCTGTAGCGATCACAACAGGACTCATTGCTCTGATCAGCATCATCATAGCAGCTGCTTTCGGCGCACCGTCTATCACATCTGTTCGCGCCCCCACATTCAGTCGCGGTATCCCTTGATATGCGCCCGCTATCTCCGACCGTTCATCAGCCAGTCCAACAATAACGCCGACTCCTCCACTTCTTTCCTCACCGTCACTCAACTGCCGTACCAGATCACGTAAGATCGTCGTCTTGCCACTGTACGGCGGTGCAACGATAAGCGTACTCTGCACACAGCCATCTTCCCGAATATACGGCAATACGCCGTCTGCACAACCAACGATCTCTCGCGCGATACGAAACGCAAGCGAATGGATATGTTTCAGCATCTTGACTTCTCCCTGAACAACGACCGCTTGTCCCGCCATACCTACACGATGTCCTCCGCAGATCGTAATATATCCGTTTTTCAGCTCACTCTCCATCGCATATCGCGAATGTTGGCAACAGGAAGATACGATACCCTCCAGTTGCTGCGCCGTGATCGTCACCTTACGGGAAAGCGCAACTTCCGCCAGTCCATACCGCAATCTGATCGGTTCTCCGACACGCAGACGGATCTCACTGACCTCCTCTTCGTGAAGCGCATCTTCTGCCCGAATGACCTCCCCCCATTTTGGGGGTAAAAAAGGAAAGATATCTTCTTCCAAAATCATGTCCGCTTTCATGTTCATTCCGCCTTTCACTTCATTGTATGCATACATCGCCCGACTATGCTTCTTTTTTCCTTTCGAAGACGCAAAAAAGCAAGCACATATTTGTGCTTGCTTTTTTGTTTAACGGTCTGCTTCTCTCTCTGCAGACGGTTTCGGCGGCAATGTATTCGGCACTGCCGTATTCTGCATTGGTTTTTGTTCTGCTATATTGGTTGTATTGTTTTCTTCCGTCCGATTTTCTCTATCTGCTTCTTTTTTCACAGATACCTTCGGTTCAACCGCTTTCGGACCAACGTGGATCACTCGTTTCGTTGCAGGATAACGGTCGCGATATGCCAGCTTGGATTCTCCGTTTTCCACACGATACGTTGCCGTTATGTAACCTTGATTTCCTTTTTCTTCAACGACCTCTTGTCCGCTCGGAACAGTTGCATCTTCTATCTTCACGATCTCCATCGGAATGACTTCTTCGACTCTTGACCGATAGCTGACCTTAGATACAGGCTCTTTCTCTGTATTACCAAGAACGGCAACAGTGATCTGATTGCCAACTACATTGAGCCATAAATAGATATCCGACTGACGCGTATTGCGGAATCTGAAGTCGATCGTTCCGTAATTGACGGTCGCATCAAGCCCTTTCGGAACATACGTTGCAGGGAAGAAATGCGGTTTGCGCTCAACTACCCCGAGGTCTGCCAACAAGACGGCATTGTACATCGTTGTGCTGACCTGGCAGATACCACCGCCGATACCTGGCTCCATCTTACCATTTACGATAACGGGAGCTTCTTGGTACCCACGTTCTGCCGAACGATAGCCGACAACACCATTAAACGAGAATACATCATTCGGTTTCATGATCAAACCATCAATGGCACCTGCCGCCAAATGGATATTATGCGTACGACCGACTGCCGCAGTCGAGAAATATGTCGTATAAATACCGAGTACATCTTTGAACTCTGCCAGATCTTCTGTCGTGCGTTTAGCAACGATCGTTTTCGTATGCAACGACACACGATACGGAAGCTGAGAACCGAAATTTCTGACATCTGCCAAGACAGCATCCGTATCAACAAGATAACCTGTTTGATTCGGCTGAATGACGACCTTGCGATTTACGACCTTGAGGCTCGCTTCGATTGGTTTTACTTCGATCATATCTCGGATATTGTTGATGATCGAGGTCAATTTTTCTTCATCATATCGAACGACATAGCCGACCATCTCATGATTCGAACGAACTTCGTACGCATCTTTGATACAAGTGAAAATATTGCCTTCACGACCGACTGCATAAGCACGTTCGACCGTAGCATCAACATCGACCGAAAAATCAAACTCCTTAGCTTTTACATACCATGATTTTTCTTCATTTTCCATCAATTCAAGAACATTACCATCCGTTTCTGCCTGTTGACAGACCTTCGTTAATGTTGCTTTAGCTTCTTCTTTTGTCATGTTGCCGATCGCAACATTACCGATATGTAATCCTTCTGCCATACGATCCGACGACGGCAAAACAAATGCATAGATTGCACCAAATACTACTACTGCAACTACGATCAACCCGATGATCATATTTTTCATACTCATGTCAGAATCCCCCTATGACCGTTACGCTTGGCTTGCAAGGCGTTCGATCTCTTCTGCCGCGCCCATACTGCCGATCATAGCATGTTCGAGTGTCAGTCCGCCCTGCAAATAAATAATATACGGCGGACGCATCGGTCCATCTGCACTAAGCTCGATCGATGCACCTTGTACGAACGTACCGGCCGCCATAATAACGGCATCTTCATATCCCGGCATATCTCCTGCTTCGGGCGTTACATACGCATCAACAGGTGAATACATCTGAATGCCTTTGGCAAAAGCCTCCATTTTCTCGCGACTACCGAGCTCGATCGCTTGGATAATATCATTGCGTTTCTCCGTCGGTGCAGGAAGCGAATGATATCCGAGCACACCGAAAAATGCCGATGCAAAGATGGCACCTTTGACCGCTTGTGCCGTTACGTGCGGTGCAAGGAACAGACCTTGATAGAATAGGCGATTCCCCGAAAGCGATGCCCCAAGCTCTCCGCCGATGCCCGGTGCCGTCATGCGATACGATGCTTGATCAACAAGATCGGCACGACCTGCAATATAACCGCCAGTCGGAGCAATACCGCCGCCCGGGTTTTTGATAAGCGAGCCTGCCATAAGGTCTGCCCCAACATTCGTCGGTTCCAGCACATCGGTGAATTCACCATAGCAATTGTCTACGAAACAAATACATTCGGGATTGATCGCTTTGATCGTTTTGCAGATACGCTCAATATCGGCGATCGTCAACGGATCGCGCATGCTGTATCCGCGCGAACGCTGGATCAATACCCCTTTGATATGCGGTTTGATACGCGACGGAAGGCCTTCCCAGTCCATCTTACCGTCGATCATCGGCAGTTCCTCATATTTTACACCGAATTCAGCAAGTGATCCCGGCGAATCTCCTTTGTAACCAATAACCGTCTGCATCGTATCATATGGTTCGCCCGTTACGGCAAGAAGCGTATCGCCCGGGCGAAGGAATGCGAAGAGCGCCGTTGCAAGCGCGTGCGTACCTGACACGAACTGACTGCGGAAAAGTGCTTTCTCTGCACCGCAGATATCAGCCCACAATTCATCGAGCTTTTCGCGGCCTGCATCGTTATATGCATAACCCGACGACGTGCTGAAATGGTAGCTCGAGATACGATGTTTTCGAAGTGCATTCAATACCTTGAGCGTATTGACTTCCGCGATCCTGTCAACATCGGCGAACATTCCTTTTACTTGTCTGAGTGCTTCTTCACGAGCCTCGATAATTTTATTCGAAAAACATTCCATCATTATTACTCCTCTATCTGATACTTGACCAAAGCAGACTCCCATTCCTTACCTGCGCTGACCTTGGCCAAAATTCCGTTTTCTTGATATTCCATTTCTTTTACGTTCACATTCTCATGCAGAAAGTTGAGCATCTTACCACTCTCTTCATACGGGATCAAAAGCGTCATATGGACAGACTGTTCATCCAAAAATCTTTCCAATTTCCCAATAAGAGGCACAAGCGTTTCTCGATCGAGTGCCGATACCGTGACCGAATGTTCCCAGCGCGACATCTGTTCCAAACGATGCTCGTTCGTAATATTGTCGCACTTATTGAACACAACGATCTGCGGTTTGTCTGCTGCACCGAGTTCACGAAGTACATCGACAACAGCGATCATCTGTTTTTCGTACTGTTCCGAACTTCCGTCCACAACATGAAGAAGAAGGTCTGCTTCCACAACTTCTTCCAGCGTCGCACGAAATGCCGACACAAGAGAGTGCGGCAATTTTTGAATAAAGCCGACCGTATCGGTAACGACGATACTGCGACCCGACGGCAATTTCAGACTGCGTGTCGTCGTATCAAGCGTAGCAAACAGCTGATTTTCCGCATAGACATCGGACTGTGTGAGCGCGTTCAAAAGCGTCGATTTCCCTGCGTTCGTATATCCGACGAGAGCAACCGACGGCACCTGTTTGTCTTGCCTTTGTTTGCGCTGTACACCGCGCTGTCGACGCACAACTTCAAGCTGACCTTTGATATCGCTGATCTTATTACGGATCGTACGACGGTCTACTTCCAGTTTCGTTTCCCCCGGACCGCGCGTACCGACGCCACCGCCGAGACGCGAGAGTGCCAAGCCTTGCCCCATGATACGCGGAAGATGATACTGCATCTGCGCCAATTCAACTTGCAGCTTACCTTCGAACGTACGAGCTCGCTGTGCGAAGATATCCAAGATCAACGCCGTTCTGTCGATCACCTTCACACCGAATGCCTGCTCCAAATTACGTTGCTGTGACGGCGACAACTCGTTATCAAAAATGACCATTGATGCGCCTGTTTCCTGCAAGAGAATGGCGATCTCGCCGACTTTCCCTCTGCCGATATAAAAAGCAGAGTCGGCTTTCATCCGTTTTTGTTTCACAACGCCGACCGTCTTGGCACCTGCTGTATCGGCGAGTCGTTCGAGCTCGGCAAGCGATTCTTCGATATCCCATTCCGCAGGCTGTTCCACACCGACGAGAATAGCCGTTTCTTCTTCGTGAAGATCGTATCCGCCCACAGTCTTGATATCACGTTCAACTTTGGCAATGACTTCTCGTGTTGCGATAGACGAGAACGATTCCGCGTCGATCGCTTCATATTCCGCCGTCGTAAACGTATTCTTATCGCGTCCCGACAACACAGCAAAGCCGACAGCTTCTCGGCCTGTATCATCGACACCGATTGCCGCCATCAAGTCAAATCGGATAGACCGCAGAGCAGACAAGTCGATCGAGCTAAGACCTGCCGCACCGCTCGGATGCGTATGCAGACAGCGCACACCGCAAAGACCGTCCTCACGACGCGTCTGCTTCACAGGCGGAAGGTCGATCGTCTGTGCTTCACCGACCGACACCTGCACAACCGTTCCCGCACGGTCGATATAGACAGCCAACTCTCTGCCGATACGACAGCTGAGTTCGTACATCGTTCGGATCAATTCTACATCTGCCAACTGATCTGCCGTATGAAATTCATATAATCCTTCTATCTCCTCGAGCACACTGCGACGCAAGCCGACGAGATTTCCATCTAATGTTGTAATCGTAACCGTCTTCCTTTCAGGATAAAATCTATAATCGTTATTTATTCTTTCTTTTTCGGCAAAATCCTGCCCTACTCCCCTTCAAATCTCGTCTTATTGTAGACAATGCCCAACCTTGATATTCACTTCATCACAAAGTCACATTCTTCCAACATCAGCAGTTCATGTCTTAACAGATTCGGCTTACCTATTAGCCGGATCGCCTGTTTGCGGATCGCCTTTTCTACAAGATTACGTACGACACGTGCATTGCCGAATACCGATTCGCGCCCATATCGCTCTGCCATCACCATCTCTCCGAGCCGTTTTCGCGCACGTTCCGATAACTTATATTCTCGCTTCTCGCAAAAAAGGTCGGCAATTAAGAGAAGTTCTCTCTCGGTATAATCCTCGAATGACAGCTGTATCGGAAAACGTGACCTAAGTCCGGGATTCACCGACAAAAACGATTCCATCTCGGACGGATACCCTGCCAAAACAAGAATAAAATCATTCTTATGATCTTCCATCGCCTTGACGAGAACATCGATCGATTCCTTGCCGAAATCTTTTTCTCCACCGCGAGCAAGCGAATACGCTTCATCAATAAAAAGCACCCCGCCAAACGCTTTTTTTATCTTCTCTCGCGTTTTTTGTGCCGTATGCCCGATATACTCGCCAACCAAGTCGGCACGTTCTGCTTCTACGATATGCCCACTTTCTATGACACCGATCTGTTTCAATATCTGCCCGAAGATGCGTGCCACCGTCGTCTTGCCCGTCCCGGGATTGCCGCTGAAGATCATATGAAACACCATTGGCTCCGATGCCAGCTTTTGTCGTTGGCGACATTTTTGTATCTCCCAGAACGCATAGACTTCTCTGAGCATCTCCTTCACTGAGCGAAGCCCAACAAGCGCATCAAGTTCTCTGAATATCTCACGTTCAGACAGTACCGCGTCCTCGTTTTTTCTTTGTACGAACGATTCTTCTTCGAGTGCTTTGTTCTTGCTCATGATACTGCGCCCTAAAGACAGATTGCTTTTTCTTGATGAAATAATGATCTGTGGCCACACACAAGCTCCCTCCGCTTCGATGCCAAATCATTTTCAGTATATGAAAAAAAAGAAAGACTGTGCATATGCACCGTCTTTCCGCATTGATTTATTCGTTCTCGGTCAATTTTTTGTATACATCGAACGGTTTCAACGGCATGATCGTCGAAATCGCATGTTTGTATACGAGCTGCTGTTTTCCTTCCTGCTCTAAAATCACCGTAAAATTGTCAAAACCTTTTACCATGCCGCGCAACTGGAATCCATTCACCAAATAGATAACAACGGCCATATTCTCTTTTCGAACTAAGTTCAAAAAGCTATCTTGCAAATTCGTGGGTTTCATAGCTTGCTAATCCCTCCTCCGCTATTACGAATACGCACTACTTTACTTATCTATTCTACAAGAAGAAGAATTTTCCTGTCAATTTCTTTGCAATCTCTTTTTCGATTCCTATAATATCTTTTTTTGTCTTAACTTCATACCAATCAATATATGGCATCTTACGATACCAAGTAAATTGCCGTTTGGCGAAATGACGCGTACCTTTCTTGATCTCATCGACAGCTTCTTCGAGCGTACATTTTCCGTCGAGATACGCAACCAATTCTTTGTACCCGATCCCTTTCATCGACTGAGCATCGGCAGGTACACCGCTTTCCAAAAGGCCCTTTACTTCGTCTAATAAGCCGTCTGCCATCATCTGATCGACACGCTGATTGATGCGTTCATACAGAAGACTTCTCTCCGAGGTCAGTCCAATAACTGCTACATCATAA
>JAFSAX010000148.1 GCA_017442105.1 Selenomonadales bacterium
GCCGCATCCTTATCGATCACCATATTCAGCTTCATACTTTGGATATCTCTCAGAGCGATCCTGCCCGCATCATCGAACAATACAAAGACCTTATCCGTATTGTCCTTCGTGATCTTCAATGCATTCTCAATAATATCGAACAAAGACTGCCCGTCCTCCACCCGTTTCTCGATCTTATACTTCGTATCTTCAACCGTACCAAGCATCAGACCGTAATCATCGGCAATCATTGACACGAGCTCACTTGCTGTCTTGTTTTTATAAACATATACATCCTTGTTTTTAAAATATCGCAGCTGATCATACGCAACAACGCGGATATGATGATCCTTGTTTCGTGTTTTTGTAAACACATATCCCTGAAAAATGTCTTTCCCATCAACCGCAAGCCTGACCGGTGCTCCCTCATTGAAGGAAATGACATCATCCTTGACGACCGTAAATGTCAGCTTGCCCGGCTCGCCCTTTTGGGCGGTCTCCCACTGCACACCACCCAACACGACAGGCTCGTACAGCTTGTCTGCCTGTATCGTCAACTTCAGCAACAAGCTCACCCCCTCGTTTTTGTTACTGCAGTATTACCATTCTCATCGACCGTTAAAACCTTCGTCGAATACGGTACATATTGCCGCAAGGTCACACTGCACATCTGATCAAGACCGTTGTCCGCACTTTCCTCAATACTGTACTCCTCCAGCGTTACCTTCAGATTTGTCGCCTGCAAAAGCCGACCGCCTTTCATACGAGAAACGATAAACTGAAACGGCTTCTCAGCCTTTTTCAGCTCTGCCAAATATGACAGTATTGCATTCACGCCAACAAAACCGAGCGTATCATAGCTCGCAAACGGATACTTCATGTGCGGGATCAAGAACGAAAACGAGACCTCTGTTAAGCCCTGCTTCTTAATGATCGTAATGTCCTCACCGCTGATCAATTCCACCGTCTTGTTCTTGCCCCCGTAATTGAAGCTGATTGCCCCCGGAGCGATCGGCAGCGGCAATTTATCCAAGAACACATAATGCATCAGCTCACCGCTCCTTCCATTCCCGTCTCAAGTGCTTCATACAGCTTATCTGTGATTTTTTGGATCACTGCGTCGGCATCCGTATCACGCGAGATATGATTCGTATTGTTGACCGTCAAATGTATCTCTACTTTACCGACTGCATTCGTGCCCGAAGAAGGCTTCACTCCGAGCATCTGTCCTGCCTGCTGCCACAGTCCTATGGCACGGCTGCTCCCATCAAGCGGGATCGCCGCTTCGGGAGACTTCTCGGCGAACGTTGTCAAAAAAGCACCCTTGCCATAGATCCCGCCCTTGGCATTCTGTGCCACATTTCCGCCGCTGCCGCTCAGCTTGAGCGTAAACCCTTCTTTGATACTGCCCAAAAAATCACCGATCATCGAAGGTATTTTACCGATCCAGGACTTTACTGCCTCATAGGCACCCTTTCCCCACTCAGCAGCCATATCTGCCAACCGCATACCGGCTGCGCCTGCATTTCTTACCATAGACACGACCGCACCGGTAACAGCCGCCGCAGCAGCTTTCATACTCTCCCATATCGCAACCAGCTTATCGCTGTTCTGCCATATCAGATATGCAACGGCCGCCACCGCCGCCCCTGCCGCGATCCACGGCAAAAGAGGAGCATTGGCAGCCCACGCCGCGACCGCCATCGCATACAGCGACTTCGTTGCCGTTACGATACCTGCGACCAGCATCGTACCGATCGCACCGCCGACCGCCGCCAGGATAGGACTTACCACAGCCCAATTCTCGGCAACGAAACCGCCCAGCCCCGCCATCATATCGAACACTGTCACGATCGCCGAGCCGAGTACCGCGACCGCTTTCCCCGCCGTCACGGCAAAGGTCTGAAAACCCTTGCTGTTGCTCAGCTCACCCAACCGCTTATATACAGGCGTCAATGCCTGATCGGCAGTATTCTTGAACAGATTCCAGACACTGCCGAACGTAACACCCATCGCATTAAACCTCGAATCCGTCTCTTCTGCCGCCGAAAAGAGGGCTTCCTTAACGATATCGGCAGTGATCAGACCTTCCTCTGCGATCGCTTTGATACCGCGTGTATCTCCCATCTTGCGGAAATGTGCTTCGATCGTCTTGGCGACCGTCGGCATTCCGTCAAGCACACTGTTGAGTTCTTCTCCGCGAAGGACACCGTTCGACATAGCCTGCGTCATCTGCATCATAGCACCCTCGGCAGCTGCCGTACTCGTTCCCGCGATAGCGATATGCTTGTTGATTTGCTCGGCAAATCGCAATATCTCCTCATTACTGCTGAATGCCTGTCCTGCCTGAATGCCCAGCTTACCGACCATATCAGCAGTCGCCTTATAATCAGAACGTGTGCTGTTCGCACTCGCCCTCACCATCTCCTGCAGCTGTTCTGTCGTCTGCAGACCGTCATTGATCAGATCGAGCCGAGACTTGATATTCGTATAATCATCCGCCGCACGCGCCAGAGACATCGCACCTTCCAGTGTCGTATACGCCGCGACCAGACCGCCTACCTTAGACGCAAGACCGCCTGCAAGACCGCCGCTTTCCCGCATCTCACCGTTCAGCTTGTCCTGTGCGGCGGCAGCTTCTCTCAAGTTCTTCTCCACTGCATCGATCGCTTGATTCGCCCGAAACATCTCCTGACGCGCCGCCACGAAGGAAGCCGTATCGATACCTTTCCCCGATGTTCTCTGCAGCTCTTCAAAACTGCTCATGACGACATTCATCGCATTGTTGATCGCCTTAAGCGACGGACTCATGCCATCCACAATGCTGACCGCCGTTCTTATCTCACTCATTTACTCA
>JAFSAX010000149.1 GCA_017442105.1 Selenomonadales bacterium
AAAGGACAGGAGTAAACAGATGATGAAGAGAACGGCAGCCCTTTCGGCACTGATCGCAGTGGCACTCAGCGGTACAGTATTTGCGGCGAACGGCAATCTCAGCACACAGATCAGTGCAGGTGAGATCAACGGCACCGGTACGCTTACGGCAACCGTCGGTACGGGCAATACGCCTGCTTTGCAGACGGGTAATTCCTCGGGTACGCTTTCGGAAACGGTCACGATCGGTGGTTACAGTGCAATGGTATTGGACGGCAGCAACAGTGGTCACAGCAATGCGTTCAACGCTTACAAAACGACGACGATCAATATCAATGTGGGTGATATTTCTACCGCTTCTACGGCAAACCTTATCAATACGACTGTATTCCATGCACAGGGCGGTACGCTCAATCTCGGTACGGCAACTGCACCTGTCGGTGATATCACACTCACTAACGTAGCCAACGGCTTCATGTCGCAAAATGGCGGTCAGTTGAACGTGTATGCAGGCGATATCACTGTCACTGCCAATAACGGTAATGCGCTGCAATGTTCGTACAATCAAGAAGATGCGAGTATGAATATTACTGCCGGCAACCTCAGCTTGACTTCCACGACGAGTGCAGGTATCAGCAGTATGGGCGGCGATGTCGTTATTGATGTTGATCAAGACTTGACGCTCGTAGGCTCCAATGCTGTCAATGCCAACCATGGCGGTTCTGTCAGCTTGGAAGCAGATGAAATTGCTGTTACAGACAACGGTTCCTACAATGCACTCCGTGCGGCAAACGGTGGTAGTGTCACTCTTACGCCTGAAAGTAAAGCAGATATCACAGGTGACGTTGTATCGGAAGGTACGGGCTCCAGCATGGATGTCGATCTCGGTGACGGCGGTTCTTTGACCGGTAACGTTACGACTGATGCAGGCAGTACGACTGCGCTTGAGCTTGGTGAAGATTCTACATGGACTTCCGACGCAGACAGCAATCTTACAACTCTTACTGTCAACGATGGTAACATCGTCATGGATAGCGAAACCCAACAGACTATCACCGTAGACAACTTCGCAGGTGAAGGTGCTACGATCACGACGAACTCTCTTAATAATCAGTTTAATGCAACGAACAGTACTGCAGAAGGCACGACGGTCAAAGGCGGCGCAGCTATCACGGAACAGCTCGAAAATATGACTGATGCACAAGCACAAGCCTTGTATGCTGACTTGCTTAATACAGTCAGCGGTAACGTAGATGTAACCGAACTCGCATTTGAAGAAGCAGGTCTTCTCGGTGAAAGTACAGTAGCAGTTACAGCTAATGGTTTCGGCAAACTTGTCACGAAAGAAAACAAAGCCAACGGCGGTCTTATCGACATGACGGCACTCTCCTTCATGGCATGGCGCGGTGAAAACGACGATCTCAACGAGCGTCTTGGCGACCTCAGAAGTGCAAAACAACAGCGCGGTATCTGGACTCGTATGAGCCGTGCAGAGCAGTCCTACAACACGGTAACGAACCAGTACAGTATGTATCAGATCGGTTATGACCAAGAGGCAGGCGACTGGACGGTCGGTGCGGCATACTCCTACACCGACGGTAAATCCTGGTTCGATCAAGGCACCGGTGAAAACACGCACAACGTATTCAGCCTCTATGGTACGAAAATGAATGACAACGGTTCGTTCATCGACGTTGTTGCAAAATACGGCAATCTCGACTATGACTACACGCTCGCAGGCGGTGTAGGCGGTGGTGACTATGACACAGACGCATACAGCTTCAGCGTAGAAACGGGTAAACGCATCACGTCTTCGAACGGCGTATGGGTAGAACCGCAACTCCAGCTCACGTACGGCATGGTCGACGATGTTGCGTTCAAAACACAGAACGGTTTCTCTGTTAATATGGACAGCGCAGACAGCTTCGTAGCACGTGCAGGCATCATGGCAGGTAAACCTGTTCACAAAGGCAACATCTACCTCAAAGCATCGTATCTCTATGACTTCGCGGGCGAAGTAGAAGGCACGTTCTCGAACGGTACGAGAAACGTAGACATCAGCCGCGATCTCGGCGGCGGCTGGTGGGAAGTCGGTGCAGGTGCGAACTTCAACTTGAGTGACGCAACGCATCTCTACCTCGACTTCGAAAAAGCGATCGCAGGTGAAGCAGAAGTCGAATGGAAATGGAACGCAGGCGTACGTTACAGCTTCTGATAACGCGCACATACTGTGAACATAACAGCATAGATAAAAGGCACGCAGTTATATCTGCGTGCCTTTTATCTATGCGGGCGGAAATTCGGCATATGATAAAATATCGAGCAATAGTTGTCTTGACAACTATATTGTGTGCCTGATAGAATTTAATTGTCAAGACAACTATTTGGATGGGAGGGGTGGTTGTTATGTTCAAGATATTCGATGATTCTCTTGGCTTTATCGTCAATAAGGTGAATTTGCGTTTGAAGGCAGAGCTTCTGAGAAGTGCGCGCGCGTATGATGTGACGGCGGAGCAATGGGGTATCCTCAATTTTATAGCCGAAGCGGAAGGGATCACCTTGACGGAGCTGTCCGATCGTACACTCAAAGATAAGCCGAATATCAATCGTATCATAGACAGATTGCTTGCCAAGGGTTTTTTGGTAAAAGAAGCGCATCCGACGGATAAGCGGTCACATCGATTTTATTTGACGGAATCGGGACATATCTTGCGCGATGCACTTATTCCGATTGTCAACGGTGTCCTTACTGATGCGACGCGCGATATATCCGACGATGAGTTGTCGGCGATGAAGGCGACGCTTGATAAGATATACAGCAATCTCGAACGACGGGAACAGAACCGAGGATGAGGAGGACGAACGTATGAAAATATTATCTCCGCGTGCGACACAAGGCTTAAAGATACTGCATCTTTTGGCTGTATCTGCATGGGTAGGAGGACAGATGTGTCTTATCCTTCTTTCGATCATGCGAGCTTCGATGGCTGATGTTGCCGACCAATATGCGATCGTGTTAGCGATAGAAGCGATCGACGAGATCGTTATCGTCGGCGGTGCGATGGGAACGCTTATCACGGGATTTTTTTACTCATTATTGACCAACTGGGGTTTTTTCCGCCATCGTTGGCTTACTGTCAAATGGATCGTGACTGTCAGTCTTATTCTGTTCGGTATCTTCTTTCTCGGTCCGTGGGCATCGCAGATGGCAGATATCGCCGTTGCCGAGCGCGCGGCGGCATTTGTTAATGATGATTTTCTTGCGGCAGAGAAAAATAGTACCATCTTTGGTAATATCCAGTTCTGCTTGGCAGTCGGTATGGTCATTATCTCGGTAAAAAAACCGTGGAAACATATATAATATAGATGTTATACAGATAAAAGAGAGCTGTTCA
>JAFSAX010000150.1 GCA_017442105.1 Selenomonadales bacterium
CCCACCTCTTTAATAATAGGAATGAATACAGGATTTTCACATTTCGATTCAACTAATTTCTTTAACGCTTTAGCTTTTTCTTTCAATTTCTTCTCACTATAATAATAAAAATATTTAAGAAGAGTGAGTAATTGCGGTTGTTCATCTTTATCAAAGGCAGTTAACCATGTGCTAATTTTTTTACCATACTCATACCGCACATCCATACCACCCCAACGCTTAGTTATTTTCTCATATTTAGGCCTTTTTCTAGGTTTTGCCACTTTACTCACTCCCTTAGAATCAACTTATGTCAAATTTTCATCGTCTTCGCTCTCCACAATGCAGTTCGTTTACATTTTATTGCACCCATTGCATATAATAAGGCGAATTTCACCTATTCAATCTACGCACTAACAATAACAGCGTTATCTCTGACTTTGTTGATTGCGCCCACGATCGCCGTTTGCGTTTTGAGGTCAAACAGCTTAGCAAAACTTAACGGTTTATCGAATGGTGGTTTCATGAGCATTGTCGGACTTTCCATATACCCATTCAACTCAATATGGTTGATGATCTTCTCAACAAATGCGATCTGGTTTGCTTTTAGTGACTGATCGTTGATGAATTGTGAGAAAGCTTCCATAGCAGCACCGCGATCCATTTTAGCGATCTTTCTTACCAACAAACCAAACGGTGTATCACCGAATTCTCTCTTATAATCTTCCTGTGTGCCCAGTTCACTAGTCAACACACGTTCTAATTCTTGATAGTCTCCAGGCGCAAGAGGAATATTATGTGTGAGCTTGTAAATAGCCATCGTATTACCGTGTTCATTGACATAGCGATTGACCTTCACACGATAATCCTCAAAATCATATGCAGGGTCTAACTGCTCGCCCTCTTTTTTATCAATAACAGGATCAACCAAATGTGTAACGATTATCGGTTTTCCGTCACCATCATCTAAAAACTTGACGAGGTCACGCAGTTCTTTTCTTACTTTTTCAAACAACAGAATATCATTTGCTTCCCAGAATTCATCAGTATTGAGGTCTTTGATGAGCGGGAGCTTTTCTTTGACCTGTGGAATGCTGACTTTTCCTTCTAGCAACGTCCCCATGTTACACAACTGCTTTTTCGCATATTTAAACGATGGCATTTGTTCCATGCAAGCAATTATCATACCATACATGAAGTTATCGAATCGCTTAGCATATTCATCGGTATCATCCATGTGGACGATCGGTGCTATGTCTGTAAGCAGTTCCCCTTTGTCTCCTTCGCTGAGATAGTTGAAGGAACCGGGCTTCTTGAATTTTTCAACACTCTGTAACCGCAAGCGTACTGTAATCAATTCAGTATTCAGCTCTTGTACCTGTTCAAAACATGCATTCGCCAGTTCCGATCGCCATGATTGATAGTCATCGCCTGCGTATGCACTGTGCTGTAACATTACCGCCAATCTAACACGTTTGCCAAAGATATTCTCTGACAGCGATTTAGCATCTTTAGCTTCAAAACCTTCTTTATAGGTACGGAAAAATTCAAAATTACCACAGTAATCAAAGATAAGGAATCTTTTCTTATCGGTATATTCTCCGTCAATTTGGTCAATACAAGTCAAGCCCTTACAAAGACGAGTACCGCGACCGATCATCTGCCAGAACTTCACTTTGGAACGAACTTTCTTGAAAAATACGAGATTGACACATTCAGGTACATCTATTCCTGTATCCATCATATCGACCGATACTGCAATGATCGGGTCTTTATCAGGCATCTTGAAATCATCAATGATCGTCTGTGCATACGCATCATCACAGATAACGCGCTGTGCAAAGGTTCCTTTGAACTTAGGATACAGTTTATTGAATCGCTCCAAAATGAATTCTGCATGGCGTTTATTCTGTGCAAATATGATAGTTTTGCCCAGTCTGTCACCGCCCGCAACACGAATGCCGCGTTCCATCAAGTCTTGCAGTACTGTATCGACAGTTGTTTCATTGAACACGAATTTATTCATCAGTGTTGACGAGATAAACTCCGGCATGACTCCATCTTCAAAGAAATCTCTTTCATATCTTTCCTTATCCTCATCTGATAAGTCATCGTATGTAATACCATCGTCCAAGAACTTCGTTTTTACTTCATAATTGTAGTATGGAACAAGCACATGGTCTTGATAGACTGCAGTCTCATAATCATATGCGTATGTAGGAACCCCATGCTCCATCTCAAAGAATTCATAGGTATTGCGGTCTACATCTGTTTTTGGTGTTGCCGTCAATCCTACCAATATTGCATCAAAGTATTCGAAAATTGCTCTATATTTCTTGAAGATACTGCGATGGCTCTCGTCGATGATAATAAGGTCAAAATGTGCAGGCGTAAAGAATCGTTGACCGTTATCTTTCTTTGTATTATCTATTGCATTCAAGATCGTTGGATATGTAGAAAAGACGATTCTGGCATTACGATCATCTTTGTTGGAGCAAAGATTACAAAGCGACATATCCGGCAGATAGTCTTTGAAAGCATCTTTAGCCTGTTTTACGAGTGCAGTACGGTCTGCCAAAAACAGAATATTGGTTATGTGCTTACCGCGACTGAGAACATCAGTTAAGCCTGCGGCTGTTCTTGTTTTCCCTGTACCTGTTGCCATGACAAGAAGGTGTTTTCTGAATCCTTCTTCTGCCTTTTCACATACAGCACGAATGGCAGCCATCTGATAGTGACGTCCCGAAATTTTCTCGTCGATTGGTATACTCGTAAGATTCATTCGCTCTGTGCGACGATTCATCAGCTTCTGCAGATCGTTCTTGCTGAATATACCGCTTACTTTGCGTTGTGGGCTACTCTTATCGTCCCAGTAATAAGTCTCAAATCCGTTTGTTGTAAACATTATAGGACGGCGACCAAACTTACGTTCCAAGCAATCTGCATACAGCATTGCCTGTTTACGACCGATATTGGGGTCTTTACTGGAACGTTTCGCTTCTACTACTGCAAGCGGCATACCGTCTTTGCCAAACAAGACATAGTCTACAAAGCCTTGTTGCCCAATAATCCCCATCATATCATCAACGGGATATTCTTCTTGCACATCAGCATCTGCACCGTCAAATTTCCATCCCATGAGCTTCATATCTACATCTATATAGATTTTACGCGTTTTGAACTCAGAGATATCGACAGGCACGAAGTTACGTTCCTGTTGATGCTGTTCTTTAGCGGCAGTAAGCTGTTCAGACATCTGCTCTATTTTTTTGCGCAGAGCCTCGATCTCAGCATCCTTTTCACCGAGCAGACTTTCCTGTTCTTTGATTTTCTTGGTATCAACGATCACACGCTCTTGCGGGATTTTTGCTTCATCAAACTGCCGTTCTTCATAATCCTTGCCATAGCAATAGTCTACCCATTGAATGAATTCGAAAAGTCCCTGCAAGGAAATAAGTGCATCACTAGCTTGCACGCTACGTTCTGTATGGACTGCCAGATTGCCCAATTTAATAACAAACGGAAGCTTGCCCCATGTCTTATTATCTACAGCGAAGCGGAATGTCGGTTCATGTATAAGTGCTTGTAAG
>JAFSAX010000151.1 GCA_017442105.1 Selenomonadales bacterium
AAGAATTCCGGAGTGTCCTATGTTATTATTCGTACTGGTTTTAGAGGATCAACACAAGGTTCTTTGGTAGAAGATAACAAATTCCGTCAGAACATTAAGGGAGCGACGAATGCAGGATTGAAAGTCGGCGTATATTTCTTTAGTCAGGCAATCAATGAAGTAGAAGCAGTAGAAGAAGCTGCTGAATAATAATCAGATAAGTGAAAAAGGTAAGGCGTCCGTCTTACCTTTTCTCAATCATACGATACGATAATTAGAGGAGGCAATTTTCATGAGCATTACAGCAGGTATGGTAAAAGAATTGCGTGAACGTACTGGCGCAGGCATGATGGACTGCAAAAAAGCATTGACGCAGACGAATGGTGACATGGATAAAGCAATCGACTTCCTTCGTGAAAAAGGTTTGGCAGCAGCTGCTAAAAAAGCAAGCCGCGTTGCAGCTGAAGGTGTTGTTGCATCCTACATCAGCGAAGACAATAAAGTCGGTGTAATCGTAGAGATCAACTGCGAAACTGACTTCGTTGCAAAAACGGACAACTTCCAGACGATGGTAAACGCTATCTCCGCTCACATCGCTAAAACGGCTCCGGCTGATCTCGATGCACTCAACGCATCCGAAATCGAAGCAGGCAAAACGGTTAGCGCATTGGTAACGGAAAGCATCGCAAAAATCGGCGAAAACATTTCTCTTCGTCGTTTCGCTCGTTACGAAGTTGAAGAAGGCCTTGTTTCCGCTTACATCCATGCAGGCGGCAAAATCGGCGTTCTCGTTAACTTGAAAGGCGGCAACGCTGAACTTGGTAAAGACATCGCTATGCACGTTGCAGCTGCAAACCCGAGCTACTTGAACCGCGAACAGGTTCCGACGGCTGAACTCGAACACGAAAAAGCTGTTCTCTCCGAACAGGCTCGTAACGAAGGCAAACCGGAAAAAATCATTGAAAAAATGGTTGCAGGTCGCATTCAGAAATACTACAAAGAAGTATGCTTGCTCGATCAAGAGTTCGTTAAAGATCCGGACTTCACGATCGCTAAATTGGTTGCTGCTAACAACGCTGAGATCGTTGAATTCGCACGCTTCCAGTTGGGTGAAGGCATCGAAAAAAGACAGGATGACTTCGTTGCTGAAGTTATGGCTGCTGCAAAAGGCTGATAATCGGCACAAAATCCGCAAACAAGTATTGTTTGCGGATTTTTTTATGCCGTGGAGAGTATGCTTCAAGTAGGCAGGATCGCTTATGATATGATAGGAAAATTTTATGTGAAAAAGCGTGATTATCTTATCGTTTCGCTTGCCGAGAGAGGCTGTTTTATGATATAAAAATAAGAGAGATTTTTTATGCAAGATGCAATATAGATGAGTGTTTTTCCTTGAAAAAAAGAGGAAACGGAGTGCTTGTGTAGAAATAATATAGGAATAGATGAACGATGGAAGTGGAGGTCGTAATAGTGGCGGCACAAAGTAAATATAAACGTGTTGTTCTGAAATTGAGCGGGGAGGCACTTGCGGGTGATAAGGGATTCGGTATCGATCCGCATGTAGTAGATGCCTTGGCAGCACAGATCCAAAAAGTAACGGAAAGCGGTCTTGAGGTTGCTATCGTAAACGGCGGCGGCAATATCTGGCGCGGTCTTTCGGGCAGCTCGAAAGGTATGGATCGTGCAACGGCCGATTACATGGGCATGCTTGCGACGGTCATCAACTCGCTTGCTCTTCAGGATGCGCTTGAGAATCGTGGGGTGGCAACGCGTGTACAGACGGCGATCGAGATGCGTCAGGTAGCAGAACCGTACATTCGTCGTAAAGCGATCCGTCATATGGAAAAAGAGCGTGTTGTTATTTTCGCGGCAGGTACGGGCAATCCGTATTTCTCGACGGATACAACGGCTGCACTTCGTGCGGCTGAGATCGAAGCAGATGCGATCCTTATGGCGAAAAAAGGCGTTGACGGTGTATACGACAGCGATCCGCGCACGAATCCGGATGCGAAGAAGTTCGACCGTTTGAACTATCTCGATGTTATCCAGAAAAAATTGGCTGTTATGGATTCGACTGCGATCAGCTTGTGTATGGATAATAATATTCCGATCATCGTATTTAATATCGATGGTGAAGACAATATTTATCGTGTTGCGCTCGGTGAAGAGATCGGCACGGTTGTAGGAGGAAAATAAATGGCAGTAAAAGAGATTTTTGCATCGCATGAAGATAAGATGAAAAAGACGATCGATGCGCTCCGTCGTGAGTTCGCTTCGATCCGTACAGGTCGTGCAACGCCTGCACTTCTCGACAAAATTACAGTAGATTACTACGGCACGCCGTCGCCGATCAATCAGGTTGCGAACATCAGTGTTCCGGAACCGCGTATGATCACGATCCAGCCGTGGGAAAGAAATATGATCGGCGATATCGAACGCGCTATCATGAAATCCGACCTTGGTCTTAATCCTGTCAATGATGGTACGATGATCCGCTTGTCGATCCCGCAGTTGACGAAAGAACGTCGTCAAGAGATCGTAAAAGTCGTTCACAAGAAAACGGAAGAAGGCCGTGTAGGTATTCGTAATATCCGTCGTGATGCGATCGATGCTCTTAAAAAACTCGAGAAATCGAAAGAGATCTCGGAAGATGAGCTTAAAAAAGCACAAGATGATATGCAGAAATTGACGGACAAGTATATCAAAGAAGCTGACAAAGTAATGGCAGCAAAAGAAAAAGAAGTTATGGAAGTATAATGACTGATTGTAATTATCTTGGTTGTGAATGGTCGCTTGTAGAGCCGAAGCTCAAAGAGAACGGTGCAAACTATGATGTGATCAAAACAGATGCGATTTCCAGGTATTTTCGCTTGGATTCCGAGCGATTATATATTGTGCGACAGACGGTAGAGGCCGATGGCCGATATCTGTTTGTCGTGGCTTCCAAAATGAGAAAGGAGGTGTAAGATCATGGCTTACAAAATCAATGATGAATGCGTTTCCTGCGGTGCTTGCGAAGCAACTTGCCCGGTTGGTGCAATTTCTGAAGGCGACGGTAAATATGTTATCTCTGAAGACTGTGTAGAATGCGGTGCTTGCGCTGCAGGCTGCCCGATGGGTGCGATTGAAGCTCCTTGATGAACCAGGCCCCCTCGCAAGAGGGGGTTTACTTTCTTATGAATTGAGCGGGGGATACGATATGTGGAGAAAATGGCTGGGGACTGCAAAACAAGATTCGGTCAATCTCTCTTTGGTTGAACAAGTGAAACAAAAACCGATGCCGCAGCATATTGCGATCATTATGGACGGTAACGGACGCTGGGCGAAAAAGCGCGGTATGATGCGCAGCTATGGCCACCGTGCGGGTGCCGACAGACTTCGTTCGATCGTGCGTACTGCGGCGGAACTTGGTGTGTCCGTATTGACGACGTATGCGTTCTCGACGGAGAACTGGAAACGTCCGGCACAGGAAGTCGATTTTTTGATGAAGCTCTTTTGGGAATATCTCGACAATAATATTGAAGAGATGCACCAAAACCAAGTGAAGGTTCGTTTCATTGGGAAAACAGAAGAATTGTCGCCTGCACTGTATGAAAAGATGATGGCGGCAGAGGCAAAAACGGCGAATAATACGGGGCTCGTGCTCAATCTTGCGGTCAATTACGGCGGTCGTGCAGAAATCGTATCGGCTGTGCAAAAGATCGCACAGGAAGTAAAAGAAGGCACGCTTCAGGTAGAAGATATCACGGAAAAGATGCTTTCCGACCGTATGTATACGGGAGGACTTCCCGATCCTGACTTGTTGATCCGCCCGAGCGGAGATCTTCGCATCAGTAATTTCTTGTTATGGCAACTGGCGTATGCAGAATTTTGGTTTACAGGCATCAATTGGCCTGACTTTACCTCGGAGGTATTACTCGAGGCGATTTTGGAATATCAAAAACGTGATCGCAGATTCGGCGGTCTCAAAAATAAATAGACTGGGTGCAGAATATGTTAGCTAAAAGAATTGTGACCGGTATTATCGGTATTATCGCGGCAGTCGGTGTGATCCACATCGGTGGATGGGCACTTTGGTTGTCGGTTTTGGTGTTGGCTATTTTGGCTTGGCAAGAATTTTGTCGGCTGTTTAAAAATAAACAAATAGAGATCCCGTATAAGACGGGACTTGTAACGATCGTGGCGTTCTTGACAGCTGCGTTTTTCGGTGGCATGACGGCTCTGTCGTATGTGCTTCCTGTTGCGGTGCTGGCAGGGATCTGTCAGATGATCTTTTCGGACGAACGCTTGAATCCTGTTCGTATGTCGCTCTTTTCGACAGGTGTGCTGTATGTGGGATACCTGTTTGCGTTCCTGCTCCTTCTTCGTGAGATGAGCACAGAGATGATCGCTACACCGTTTGGTATGATGGAGTTGGGTGAAGCGGCAGTATACTGGGCGTTCATCGGTACCTGGGCAAGCGATACGTTTGCTTTCTTTGTAGGTACGGGTTTTAACAAGACGATCGGTACGCATAAGCTCTGTCCTGTCGTCAGCCCGGGCAAGAGCCTGGAGGGGGCGATCGGCGGTCTTATCGGAAGTATGGTCTGCATGGCGTATTTCGGTTCGCTGTTCGGGTTTTCGATCGTTGACGGCATCGTGCTCGGCTTCTTGGTCGGTATCGTAGCACCGCTTGGTGATTTGTGCGAGTCGTCGTACAAACGATATACGGGAGTAAAAGATTCGGGTACACTTCTGCCGGGGCACGGCGGTATTCTCGATCGTTTCGACAGCATCTTGTTCGTTGCTCCTGTCGTATATATTTTCATGAATTTGTTTATTCTGTAAAAATTACAGCAGTAGAATGTGAGGCATATTATGCGTAAGATAGCTTTGCTTGGCAGTACAGGTTCGATCGGTAAACAGACGCTTGACGTGGTGCGCAATCACCCCGACAGATTTTCAGTGGTGGCGATCACGGCGCATGGCAGCGATGATCTGCTCATGGAGCAGATAGAAGAATTCCGCCCCGCGCTTGCCGTTCTTGTAGATGAAGAAGCGGCAGAACGATTGAAGGCGAAATATCACGGCGAAACACAGATTCTCGCAGGGAAAGAGGCACTCCTTACGGCAGTCACGCTTCCCGAAGTAGATGTCGTGGTAACGGCAGTTGTTGGTTTCGCAGGACTTCGTCCGACGATCGCGGCGATCCGTGCGAAAAAAGACATCGCGCTTGCGAATAAAGAAACGCTTGTTGCGGCAGGCGAGATCGTGATGCGCGAGGCAAAAGAAGCAGGCGTGGCAATTCTGCCTGTTGACAGCGAACACAGCGCACTGTTCCAATGCTTGCAGGGCGAACCTGCCGAAGGCGTGTCGAGATTGCTTTTGACAGCATCGGGCGGTCCGTTCCGCGGCTGGACACGCGAACAGTTGGCAAATGTAACGGTGGAAGATTGCCTCAAACACCCGACATGGGCGATGGGACAGAAGATCACGATCGATTCGGCTTCTCTTGCAAACAAAGGGCTCGAGGTCATTGAGGCAAAATGGCTCTACGGTGTTGACTACGATCAGATCGAAGTTGTCGTACATCCGCAGAGTATCGTTCATTCGATGATCGAATATAAAGACGGCTCGGTCAAAGCGCAGCTCGGACTTCCCGATATGCGACTTCCGATACAGTATGCGCTGACGTATCCTGAGCGCGTACACAATACGTTCCCGAAAATGAACTTCTATCAGATGAAGGATTTATCGTTCCACGAGCCTGATATGGAGACGTTTGCCGCACTTCGCTTCGCGTATGATGCAGGCAAGATCGGCGGAACGATGCCGTGTGTATTCAATGCGGCGAACGAGGAAGCGGTCTATGCGTTCCTTAAGAAAAAACTTCGATTCATCGATATTTACGAATTGATCGACATGACGATGAAAGCACACGAGGTCGTCATGAATCCGACGCTCGATGATCTGTTCGAAGCAGATGCGTGGGCGCGCCGATTCGTACAAGATAACATAAAAGACAAATAAAAGGAGGGCACCTTTTGTTAATTACAGCTATTGCGACGATATTTGTATTCAGTTTGCTCGTTTTTGTCCATGAATTCGGACATTTTATAACGGCAAAAGCCGTAGGAATGCGAGTAGAAGAATTCGCGCTTGGATTCGGCAAGAAGATCGTTGGCTTCCAAAAAGGTGAAACGCTTTACTCTTTGCGCATGATCCCGCTCGGCGGATTTAATAAGATATCGGGCATGGATCCGGAAGAAGAATTGGACGAACGTTCGTATTTGTCCAAACCGCTTTGGGCGCGTATGCTTGTTATCACGGCAGGGTCTATCATGAACTTTATTCTGCCTGTGCTTTTGTTCTTTATCGTACTTATGTCGTCAGGGGTGAATCTGCCGTCAAACGAACCTGTTATCGGTGAGCTGATCGACAATAAGCCTGCGATCATGGCAGGCCTTGAAGTGGGTGATCGTATCGTAGAAGTCGATGGCAAGTTCGTCCATGATTGGAAAGGTGTCGTTGATGCGATCCATGATGCACAGCAGGCAGAGATCGAGATCGCATTTACGCGTGATGGGGTACTCGATGCGACGATGGTAACGGCTGAATGGGAACATGGTACCAAACGATATTTGATCGGGGCACTGCCTGTCATTGAACATCAGTATCTTGATGCACCCGATGCGTTTGTCATGGCGATCGATAAAACGATCTCGATCATCGAGAGAATGATAATAGGTCTTAAGCAGATGGTGACAGGTGAGGTTGAGGCTGAGCTTTCGGGCCCGCTTGGTGTTGTACAGATGACGGGTGAGGTAGCATCGCTCGGAATATTGCCGTTGTTGAATTTTGCGGCATTTCTCAGTATCAACTTAGGCATCATCAACTTGCTGCCGATACCTGCACTCGACGGCGGTCATGTTGTGACGCTGATCGTAGAAGGTATTCGCGGAAAAGCACTCGGTGCGAAACCGCTCCACATCATTCAATTTATTGGCCTTGCGCTGATCCTCTTTTTGATGATCTATGCAACGATCAAAGATGTGGCTCGATTTAACTTATAGCGAGGTGCAAACGATGATTCGCAAACAAACGAAACAACTTCAAATAGGCTCGGTCAAGATCGGCGGCGGTGCGCCTATTACGGTGCAGTCGATGACGAATACGAAAACGCAGGATGCCAAAGCAACGATCGAGCAGATCAAACGACTTGAAGAAGCAGGCTGTGATCTTGTGCGCGTTGCCGTTCCCGATATGGAAGCGGCAGAAGCGATTCGTGAGATCAAGCGCGGTATCACCATTCCGCTTATCGCCGATATCCATTTCGATTATCGCTTGGCACTCGCCGCGATCAAAAACGGTGTCGATGCACTTCGTATCAATCCCGGCAACATT
The DNA here is from genome assembly GCA_017442105.1 of Selenomonadales bacterium. NCBI lineage: Bacteria > Bacillati > Bacillota > Negativicutes > Selenomonadales > Selenomonadales bacterium. Next base: position 7,363 of record JAFSAX010000151.1, read on the forward strand.
GGTGACCGCTCGCGTGTCGTAGCTGTCGTTGAAGCGGCCAAAGAACGCAATCTGCCGATCCGTATCGGTGTCAATGCAGGTTCGCTCAGCAAACCGCTCCTCGAAAAATACGGCGGTGTCACAGCAGAAGCGATGGTAGAAAGTGCGCTCGAACACATTCGCATCTTGGAAGATGAGGATTTTACCGACATCAAGATATCGCTCAAGGCACACGATGTACCGCTTACCCTTGCGGCATATCGATTGATGAGTAAGACGGTCGACTATCCGCTTCATCTCGGTGTGACCGAAGCAGGCACGGTACAGTCGGGCGTTATCAAGTCGGCTGTCGGTATCGGTGCGATGCTCGCGGAAGGGATCGGTGATACGTTCCGAATCTCACTTACAGGCGATCCTGTCGAAGAAGTCAAAGTCGGTAACGAGATCTTAAAATCGCTCGGTATGCGCGAATACGGCCCGACGCTCGTATCGTGTCCGACGTGCGGCAGATGCTGTGTAGACTTGCCGTCCATTGCGATGCAGGTCGAAAAACGTCTTGCATCTATCAAAAAACCGATCCATGTCGCAGTCATGGGCTGTGTCGTCAACGGTCCCGGTGAAGCGCGCGAAGCCGATCTCGGTATCGCGGGCGGCAAAGGCGAAGGCCTTCTCTTCCGCAAAGGTGAGATCATTCGCAAGGTGCCCGAAGCGGAGCTTGTCGAAGCACTTTTTGCTGAGATAGACCGTGCGATCGCAGAAAAATAACGAAAGCCAAAAGCATTGTACCAAGCGTACAGTGCTTTTCTTTTTAGGCAGATTACGATCGGATCGCTTTTTTTTGACGGAGAAATGTGGTATAATACTCCTGTTATAGCTTTATAACAGGATTTGATGGAGGGATTGGACAGAATGAAAGCAACAAATTTGTATGCTCCTACGCTTCG
>JAFSAX010000152.1 GCA_017442105.1 Selenomonadales bacterium
GCATCGATCTGTTTCTGAACATCTTCGTCCGTAACAGGTGCTACTTCTTTTGCTACTTTTACGCCTTTGTATTCGCCGAGCGTAACTTCCGGTTTAGCCGTGAACGTTACTTTGAAGACAGCATCTTTGTCAGCTTCGAACGTAACAGCTTCTACTTCCGGACGAGTTACCGGTTCAACGTTAGCTTCAACGAGTGCTGCAGAGAATGCATTGTTGAATGCGATCTCCTGTGCTTCGCCCATGATAACATCTTCACCAAGACGTGCTTTCAAAAGATTTTTCGGAGCATTGCCTTTGCGGAAGCCCGGTACGCTTACTTTTTTGCTGAGATCAGCATATGCGCGATCGATTGCTTTTTTTACATCTGCATTCGGCAATTCTACCGTCAAAACGACCTGGTGTTTTTCTATTCTTTCCGTTGTTACTTTCATTGTTACAAAATCCTCCGTTCATTTGAATAAGATTACCCATTTTTTTATTTTTATAACTGCAATCTCATTCGATAAAAATCATGTCCTTAAAATTAAACATACGGTACGATATATCATACCACATACGTATTTGAAAAACAAGTCTTTCCACAAGGCTTACGACCGCTTTCTTCGTGATAAATCAGATTTTTCCGTGCTTTTCGCTCATCCTTCTCGGGATGCAAATCTTTCTTTCACGAAAAAGTTGTAGTATACTAATAGAAATTGGTTTTTCGCATATTCGGAGGACTCCTACCTATGACTATACCGGCAAGCAAACTGCGTCGTTATGGTATCCTGCTCGTTTTGATCGCCGCCACATCCTGGGGCGCAAGCGGGACCGTCACGCAATTTTTATTTCATACACAACATCTTTCTCCCGAATGGCTCGTCACAGTTCGCATGCTCGTTGCAGGAACGCTTCTCCTGCTTCCGCAAGCATGGCATAGTGTCCGCGGGATCTTCGATATCTGGCGCTCGAAGGATAGCAGACGACAGCTTCTCATCTTTGCGATATTCGGCATGATGCTGATGCAGTACTCCTACTTCGTCGCCATCGACGCAGGCAATGCCGCCACCGCAACGATATTGCAATACCTCGCCCCCAGCATGATAGCCGTGTACGGCATCCTTCGCGCACGCGTCTGGCCGACAACATTGCAAACTATCGCCATCATTCTTGCTATGGCAGGAACATTCCTTCTCGTGACGAAAGGCGATATCAGCACACTTGCCTTATCCCCCAAGGCCGTATCGTGGGGAATATTCTCCGCAGGTACGCTTGCCTTCTACACAGTCTATCCCAGCTACCATCTGATACGCTGGCCATCGCCCGTACTTCTCGGCTGGGCAATGATCATCGGAGGCATCACCATGCTCCCGCTCGGACAGCCGTGGCACTTTGTCGGTGAAGCATCGCTTATATCTCTGGCAGGTATTATATTCATTATTATATTTGGTACGATCTGCCCGTTTTATTGTTTTCTCGAAAGCATAAAATATATATCACCGCAAGAAGCAGGCACGCTCGCTTCCTCGGAAGCACTTGTCGTCGTTCTGTTTTCCATCGCATTTCTCGCAACGCCGTTTACCCTATACGACTGGATCGGCGGTGCATTCATCGTCCTGACAGTTATCTTGCTTGCCAGACAATCAGCTCAACACAAACGCTAACTCGGAGGTGTATCCTTCTTGTCGACCAAACAAAAAGAAACGATGATAAAAGGGATAGCCTTCCTTTTGCTCGTCCTATCGTTCTTGCTCGTTCATATTCTGTACCCCGACTTCTTTCCGCGTATGTTCCATCTCGTCACAAGCGGTGATATCGACGCGCTCGTCGAATTTTTCCGCTCATTCGGCGCATGGGCCATGTTTTTCAGTTTTTGGATAGATGTCCTTGTCAACGCGCTCGGATTCTTGCCGTCCATCTTCATCTCAACAGCCAACGGCATCGTATTCGGCATCATCCCCGGTATCATCATCTCGTGGCTTGCCGAAACAGTCGGCGTCATCATCAGCTTTCTCTTGATGCGTACTATCCTGCGTTCCTCTGCCGAGAAGATCATCGCCAAGAGCGGCGCGCTCAAAAAGATCGACGAATTCAGCGGTAAAAAAGGATTCCAGCTCATGCTCATCATGCGCACGATACCGTACTTCCCATCAGGTGTACTGACAGCACTCGGCGCGCTCAGCAGCATCAGCCTGCGCGACTACGTGCTCGCCAACCTTATCGGAAAATTCCCCTCGACAGCGCTTGAAGTCATCGTCGGACACGACATCGTACTGTTTGAACAGAACCTCCACCGCCTTACCATGGTCGTAATAGGCGCGACCGTCGTATACGGTCTTCTCTGGTACTGCCAACGTAAAAAAGAAAAAAAGTCCGTTAAGGACACAAAATAAAAAGCGAGGGCTTATCCTTCGCTTTTTTCTATGGCAGTCATTCTTATCAAACACTTTTCCAAGAATGGCAAACTATCATATTATAGAAACATACTATTCTTTTCACAGGAGTTCACATATGCAATCGATCATCATAAACGGCTGCCGCATCGCTGTATCGATCGTCAGAAGCAACCGCAAAACGATACAACTAAAGATCACCTCCTCAACTCACATCGAGGTACGCGCCCCTCTTCTGATGACAGACAATGCTATACATGCTCTGCTCATCAAGAAACAAGACTGGATCACCTCGCACCTTGCCAAAGCCTCTCAATCTCTGATGGCAACACCGTCAGCACTACCGCACGTTCTGCTTTTTTTCGGCAGAAAGATACCGCTTCACCTGCATACCGCACCGAACATCACCACCTTCGCTGCCGATTACAGTGAAACGGCTTTCACCTTAACACATCCGCCCTCTGCCTCGACCGAAGAAATCAAAAATGCCATCATCTCCTACTATCGCATGACGGCAAGAACCTACTTGGAAGAAAAAAGTGCCGAATGGGCAAAACGCATTGGCGTCACCTATAATCGTATCACCATCAAAGAACAAAAAACAGTTTGGGCAACCTGTACTTCCCTCAAGAATCTCAACTACAATCGGCATCTCATTCAAATACCGCCCGAACTGATCGACTACGTCGTTATCCACGAGCTGTGTCATCTGCGCCACCTCAATCACAGCCCCGCCTTCTGGGAACTCGTATCAAAGTACGACCCACAATACAAAGAACATAAACGTGCCCTCAACCGAATCAGCACGCACATCATAACATCAATATAAAGGAGTGTCCTTATCATGCGTAAACTCATTACCACCATATTCTGTCTTATCCTGATGTCTTTCTCTGCGCTCACCTTCGCAAATGAAGCCCCGCCCGCACGAACCATCACTGTCACAGGCGACAGCATCGTTACCTGCGCACCCGATATGGCGACCGTCGAACTTCGTATCATCACATCTGCCAAAACGAGCATCAAAGCACAACAAGACAACGCACGCCTTGCAAAAAGCGTCCGCGACCATCTCTATACGCTCGGCATCAAAGCAAGCGACATCGACAGCACGCAATTCTCCCTCTCTCCGCAATACAGCGAAGAAAAGAACAAACCGTCTACCATTGTCGGCTACACACTTCGTCACTCTCTTACCGTGACCGTCAACGATCTTGCCAAGCTGCCTGACGTTATCGACGGTGCGATGCACCACGGCGTCACCCAGATCGGCACCATCAACTACGATCGCCATGACAAAGACAGCTTCAAAGCAGAAGCCTTGACAAAAGCCGCACATGCCGCACAGCAAAAAGCGATCACCCTCGCGAAAGCCTTTGGCGAGCCTGAGCCCAAGCTCCTCTCCGTCTCCGAAACAGGCGTACACTATCGTCCGCATACCATGGTCTACAAAGCCAACGCTATGCGCGACACCGAAACAGCCCTCGCGACCGAGCTTTCCCCTGATGACATTGAAGTATCGGCCTCCGTCACAGCCGTATTCACCCTTCCGTAAAATGTCCAAATAAAAAAGACAATGCAGCATAATCTGCATTGTCTTTTTTATTTTCTTATCTGCGTTTTCTTCCTCTTTGCTGCTGTTTTTGTTGTTGCTGCAAGAGTGCTTTGTTACGTGGGTCGCGCGGTCCGCCGACACGATAACGGTCACCAAACAAGAGCAGTCGATCGCCGAACATCATCCACAAGAGAAGTGCAAGGACGGCCATGTTGCCGATCTCACCGCCGATGATGCCAAGGTCTACCAAAACAGAGATAAAGGTGATAGCACCCAAATAGGACATTGCTTTTTTCAAGTCAATGTACGGGTGTTGTTTCAAGATCAAATATGCTACGCCCAAAACGACAAGATCGATAACGACCCATGCTAATCCGTTTACGATGAACATTTTTGCCGCAGCACCGGCGAACAAAACGCCAAATACTTTTGCCATTACCATATTCACGTTATAATTTCCCCCTAATTAGTCCGATTGATATTATAGATATTTCTTCGCACATCGTACTTTTCCTGCTATGCACAAAATTATCTTTCTGTCAAATTGAGTTTGCGCGGTAGGATTCTTCCCATTCTTCGCGAATAGATAGGGATAGCCTTTCTGTGAAGGGGAGTTTTTTATGTCATCAACACCTGCGCGTTTGACTGCGCTCGATTATATCCGCGGTATCGCAATGCTCGGTGTCATCGGTATCCACGTCGGCTCGTTCAGCTTGTCGAATCCCGATCTTAACATTGAACTGTTCGCATTGCTTGAAGTCGTATCACGATTCAGCGTACCGATATTCTTCTTCGTATCTGCGTTCGGGCTCTTTTATCGGCTCGATATTCACGCACCGTTTTCATACGGTACATTTATGAAACGGCGATTGCGCACTGTTCTTATCCCGTATCTCGTCTGGACGCTTCTGTATCGACTACATTATTCAATGAATTTTCACGACTGGAATGTGTGGGACCCGTTCGCACTTTTGACGACCGTATTCTTCGGGCTTGGTTCGTATCATCTCTATTTCATGGTCATCTTGGTATGGTTCTATGCACTGATGCCTGTCTGGATCGCCTGCATGAAACGGCTTACCCGCCCGCTCCCAATGCTCGCAGGTCTGTTCATCGTTCAGCTTGCATTCAACCACTGGTCGACAGTCATGCTCTGGTCAGTGCCGCTTGACGGTTCTTTCTCTAGCCAATGCATCCAATATCGACTAAACTTCTGGCCGTTGCACTATCTGTTCATCTTCCTGTTGGGCGCAACGTTCGCCGTTCATTATCAATCGATCTACGCATGGCTGAAAGACCACGGTAAGCTCGTCTACTCGCTCGGCTTCCTGTCACTCGTCTTGATACTCGGTCGCTTCTATGCGTACCTCAATGCAACGCCTGCTTACTCACCAGAATCGGCGATGAATATGGTACAACAGCTCAGTCCCGTCGGTCTTGTCTACACAGTAGGTACAACATTCTTCTTATTCCGTCTGTTCACATTTACGAATATGCCGACAAAAGTCCAAAGCATCCTCTCTACACTCGGTCATCATTCGTATTTCATCTATTTATTCCACCCATTTGCCTTGTCATTCTTCGGCGATACGGCACTTTTGTGGGGCATCGTATTAACGACGAAAAAAATTATCGCACTCTATCTTGCAACAACTGTCACATCGCTTCTGTTTGCAATGACAGCAGAACGCATCAGCAAAAAGATACCTCTTGTGGGACAGCTTCTCACAGGTGCAAGAGCCAAATAAAAAAGAGCCTGCCTCATGGCAGGTTCTTTTTTATGTTCTCAGTAAGTCGGCGCGTTCTTTTTTTGTCAGCACACCGACTTTGCGCGGGATCGTTTTACCGTTCACTTTTTTACGATAGGCAAAAAACGACCGCCAGAAAAGCACTTCCCGTTCGGCAAGCGGATATGTTGTTTGATACGCATCGTAGACGGGATAAAAAAGGTCGCCTTCTTCCTGCCAACGATTTTCTTCGAGTTCTTTTTCCAATAGCAAGAACACCTGCCAAACAGCAGTCAGTACTCTGCCTTCTCCCGTTTCATACAGCATGGGAAATCGCGCTTGTCGCCATGCTTGATTCCCGCCGAATCGCGACAACGGTACGATATACGGCATAGACAAAGCGGCAGGATAGTCATGTACCGCGATGCGCATCGCCATGCCAACGATCTGTACGGCTGTTATCTGTACATCTTTGTCTTCCTGCAGCTCAGCATAATAAAGTATATCGCTTAAGAATCGACGCATCACAGGCGAGTACGGATTCATGGCAGCAAGCCCCGCCATGCTTCGGCACGATTCCATCAATGCGAGCAGGTCACAGTTTGTCCATTGTCCTTTCGTCAACGATTCTATCAAGCAGCTTCTCCACGCTTCATAACACGCTTCTCCGTCTTGGTGCAGGATACGTTCGAGCCAAGCAGTCAGAAGCGACGTCAGTCTTGCCATACTGCCTGTTCGCATAAAAAACACTTTCATCATGCGCATCATCATCTCGCGAAACAGCCCTTCATCCCGCCCGCGTACAGCAAGTATCCCGACTTGTTTCACCGCTCGCACGAGCTCGTCCACTACGGATTCCTCTTCAATCGCGATACGACAAAGATAATCACCGCACTTCGCCATAAGGGCAGGCTGTCTGTTACGATACGCATGGAGAGCAATGACCGAGAGCGCACCAACGATCTCCTCGCGACAGGACGGATTATGTCGATATAATGGAACAAATCCGCTCAAGAGCGCCAGTGCACAATCACTCTTACCCAGATCGGCGACTTGCCGAACAAGGCTGCCCAGTCGCCCTGCATCCTGACGCTCCGCCACACCTTCACTATACAGAAATTTGAGCGTTTCGAAGCCCCATTCGATATGTCCCCACTTTTCTTCTGCCGCGGCCAAGCCGAGGAACGGATAAAGTCGCCTGCACCGATCGTGTCTTCGTCTTAACTTCGTTGAAACAAGCTCTATTTTCATTCGTTTTTTACGCCAATCCCACTTCCACTTATTTTGTTTTTGGATACAAAAGAGCCGACCCGAATTTAGGCCGACTCCTACTTTGTGCATAGATAGCAATCAGATCAACTCCCGCTTCTTAGCGCGCGTTCGTATCTCCTTTATATACTGCTCCTCTTGCTGCGTCTACTGTTACTCTGTCTTGATCGTGTAAAATGGTTCTTGCTTCTTTTGCTCCGACAATGACCGGAATACCGCAGCTTACACCGATAATAGCTGCAGGCGATGTCAAACCGCCTTCTTCCGTAATGATTGCCGATGCTTGTGCTGCATAACGCGCGGTTTCTTCATTGATACCGTTCGTTACCAGGATATCGCCCGGTTTGAATTTTTCTTTGATGTCTTTGATGCTCGATGCGACACAGCAGTTACCTACTGCCGCACGCTGACCGATACCGGCACCGCGAAGAAGTACGTCGCCGATGACCTGTACGCGGATCATGTTCGTCGTACCGCTGATACCGACAGGTACACCTGCCGTGATAACGACGAGGTCGCCCTCTTTTACCGCACCTGCTTCTACAGCACTGTCAACACCGTTGCCGACCATTTCATCACTGTTTTTGCAGAAATGGCCGAGAATCGTTTTGACGCCGCGAAGAAGCTGTACGCGACGACGCGTTTTCTGATACGGCGTCACGCAGATGATCGGTGCGTTCGGACGATATTTGGAGATCATGCGCGGTGTGTAACCGCTTGCAGATACCGTCAAGATAGCTGCCGCATGAAGCTCTTGTGCAACCTGAACCGTAGCGTGGCTGATCGCATTCGTGCTGCTGATATTCGTTGCAATGCCTTTCGTCAAGAACATTTTTTCGTAGTTGAGGTTCTGTTCCGTATGAACGGCAATCTTGTTCATCATTTTTACTGCTTCGATCGGATATTTACCGGCAGCCGTTTCACCACTGAGCATGATCGCATCGGTACCGTCCATGATAGCATTCGCAATATCACTTGCTTCCGCACGTGTCGGACGCGGATTGACGATCATGGATTCAAGCATCTGCGTTGCCGTGATAACAGGTTTCGCCGCCTGGTTACATTTCTGAATAAGCAATTTCTGAATAACAGGTACTTCTTCCGTCGGGATCTCTACGCCCAAGTCACCGCGCGCGACCATGACACCGTCAGCTACACGAAGGATCGAGTCAATATTGCGGACACCTTCTGCATTTTCGATCTTCGCAATGATCTGCATATCACCGCCGACTTCTTCAAGCACACGACGGATCGCCAATATATCGGACGCACGTTGTACGAACGAAGCCGCGATGAAGTCCATATCCATCTCTACACCGAATTTGATATCAGCAATATCTTTTTCGGAAAGGAACGGCATCTGTACCGCAACATCGGGAACCGCAACACGTTTACCCGTGCTGACTTCACCCGTGTTGAGGATCTTCGTGATGATATCTTCTCCTTCTACACGTTCAACGAGAAGCTCTACCAATCCGTCCGACAAGAGAATACGGTTGCCCGGTGCAACTTCATGCGGAAGGTTCTTATGCGTAACGGAACAGATATCTACCGTACCTTCTACGTCACGACCTGTGATGATGAACTGTTTGCCTTCTTCGAGCAATACTTTTTTATCTTGGAATTTACCAAGACGCATTTCAGGACCTTTCGTATCGAGAAGATACGCAACAGGACTGCCTACACGTTCCGCTACTTCACGCAGTTTCATAATGCGTCCGCGCTGTTCTTCATGCGTACCATGCGAGAAGTTGAAACGTGCTACGTTCATACCGTTTTCAAGCAACGCCTCAATAATTTCGGGCGTATCGCTGCTCGGGCCCAAAGTACATACGATTTTCGTTTTCTTTTTCATGAAGCTCATGTATCGTTCCACCTTTATATTTATTAAAATTCGTTTCCTATTTCATCATTTGTCTGCAAATGACAGCGTGCGCTTCATCTGCTTCCGATTCCGGCACCAAGATCTCTTGCATACCATCTGTCTGCGATACACTTGCAGGACGAATATCAACCAAAATACCTTCTTCCGTCAGGATCGTTTTTAATATTTCTGCCTGTGCTCTATGATTTGCAATATAAATGACTGTCCACATAGCAACGACCCCTCTCCTTTTATGTTTTGGCAGTTTTTGGAAGAAGTTATTGATTATATTCTCTCTTTGGCAGGAAATCCCCTTCTGACAAGGACAGTTTGTGGCTGAGAAATTAAAAATATTTTACATTTTCATCACCCAAAAGCTGTTTGAGCGCTTGAAGCGCTTCTGCTGTCGGGTCTATCCAATACTGCTGTTCTGTTTTGATGACACGTTTTCCGCCCGGCAGATGAAGATAGACGGGTGTTGTTCCGTGATGATCTTTCAGTCTTACCTTCAAGGCATCAAACGTTTCATCATCGTCACGCCCTATTGTTATCTTCAGCCGCACTTCGGGCATCGTGTTTTCCATATCACGAATGATCTCAGCCAGTACCTTCGTCGCCTCACCGCCTTTGTCAAGTCTACCACTCAAAACGACAGGCACATCAGGCACTAAGAAAGACGCCGCTTTTTCCATTACTTTCGGGAATACGACGACTTCCACACGACCGCTGAAGTCTTCGACTTCCAAGAAACACATCGTTTCTCCGCGTTTTGTTATCATGCGTTTGGCACTCGCGATAAGACCTGCGACCGTGATGCGATCATTGTCTTTTCGTTCCTCACCAAACAGCTCGCTGATCTTCATATAGTTTTCCATACGCTGACGATATTTATCGAGCGGATGGCCTGTGATATAAAAGCCCGTCATCTCTTTTTCGAGTGCCAATATCTCTTCTGTCGGCAGTTCGTCTATATCGGGAAGTGCCACTTCATAGACATCGTCCATCTCTTCCGTATCGAACAGACCGATCTGACCGCTTGCACGTTCTCTGCGACGAATAGATGCCATCTCGATACAGCGTTCTAATACCGCCAACAGCTGAGATCGTTTTGCCCCGGTAGAGTCGAATGCTCCGCATTTAATAAGGCTTTCAAGGACTCGTTTGTTGACGACACGCATATCCATACGCGAACAGAAGTCCGTCAAGTCAGCGAACGGTCCGCCCGCTTCACGTTCTGTGATAACGGTATTGATCGCACTTTCGCCGACATTTTTGATAGCCGCCAGACCGAATCGCACTTTGCCATCGTCAACGCTGAACATCGCTTTGCTGGCATTGATATCGGGCGGCAATACCGACAGATCCATGCGTTTGCAATGCTCGATATACGAGCCTACTTTTTCATTGTCACCCATGACACTCGATAAGAGAGCTGCCATGAATTCGGGCAGATAGTGTGCTTTGAGATATGCCGTCTGATATACGATCAATGCATAAGCCGCACTATGCGACTTATTGAAACCATAGTCGGCGAAATGTGCCATCAGATCGAATATTTCATTTGCCAGTTTCGCATCGAAACCGCGCTCTGCTGCCCCTGCCAAAAAGTTCCCTTTCTGCGCTTCCAAAATGGCGTGCTTCTTTTTCCCCATTGCACGACGCAGAAGGTCTGCTTGTCCAAGTGTAAAACCGCCCATCGCAGATGCGATCTGCATAACCTGTTCCTGATAAAGAATGACACCGAACGTATCTTTTAAGATCGGCTCCAATACAGGATGCAAGTAGTGTATCTCGCTTTTGCCGTGACGGCCGTTGATAAAGTCAGTAACCATACCGCTGCCGAGCGGACCCGGACGGTATAATGCTACAAGCGGTATCAAGTCTTCAAACCTTTCAGGCTTCAACTCTTTGACAAGATTCGTCATACCGCCCGATTCCATCTGGAATACGCCTGCTGTTTCACCATGAGCAAGCATATCACAAGCCAGTTTGTCATCAAGCGGAATATCATTGATATCGATCGTGATACCGCGACTTTTTTGGATCAGTTCGATCGCATGTCCGATAACTGTCAATGTACGCAGTCCCAAGAAGTCCATCTTGAGAAGCCCGATCTCTTCTACCTTATCCTTGTCATACTGTGTTGTGTAGAATCCATCCGTACTGACTTGTATCGGCACATAGTCGGTCAACTGATGTTTGGCGATCACAATGCCTGCCGCATGTGTCCCCGAGTGACGCGGAAGCCCTTCGACTGCCCGCGCCAAGTCTATCAATTTTTTTACAGGTGCTTCTTGCTCATATACTTCCCGTAATTCCTTATTGCCATGCAATGCTTTATCGATCGTGATACCCAGTTCTGTCGGAACCATCTTGGCGATACGATCTACTTCATTGTAGGTCATATTGAGCGCACGACCAACATCGCGGATCGCCGCTTTGGCCGCCATCGTTCCGAAGGTAATGATCTGTGCTACATGATCTATGCCGTATCGTTTGGCAACGTAGTCGATGACTTCACCGCGTTTCATATAGCAAAAATCAATATCAATATCAGGCATCGTAACACGTTCGGGATTCAAGAATCGCTCAAAGAGAAGCTGATATTTGAGCGGATCGATATTGCTGATACCCAACAGGTACGCAACGATACTGCCCGCCGCCGAACCACGTCCCGGTCCTACAGCGATATCATGCTCTCTGGCATACTTGATAAAATCCCATACGATCAAGAAGTAACTGGAAAAGCCCATCTTGTCGATAACATCCAGTTCGTATGCCAATCGCGTGTGTACTTCGGCAGACGCCTCTTGTCCGTATCGCCAACCGATACCACCTTCACAAAGATGCTTCAGATAATCCGCATCAGAGGTGAATCCGTCAGGCAATTCGAACACAGGCAAAAACATCTCGCCGAAATCGAACGTGACATTACAACGCTCTGCGATCTCAAGTGTATTGTAGATCGCATCAGGTCGATTCGGGAACAGCGCATGCATCTCCTCAACATCCTTCAGATAAAAAGAATCGTTGGGAAACTTCATTCTGCCCGGTTCATCGACCGTCTTGCCCATCTGTATACACAAGAGAACGTCGTGGCACTCCGCATCTATACGGCGTACATAATGCAAGTCGTTCGTCGCTACCAGCTTAAGCTGATATTTTTCCGCGATCTTATACAGTTCTTCATTGACCAATCGTTCTTCTTCCAGCGCATGGTTCTGTACTTCGAGGTAAAACCGATCTGTTCCGAAGATCGAAATGAATTCTTCTGTCAGAGCATGCGCACCTTCAATATCTCCGCGCAATATCCGACAAGGGATCTCGCCTGCAATACAAGCACTGAGGCAAATGATACCCTCGCTGTACTCCCGTAATATCTCCATATCGATCCTTGGTTTGTAATAGAAACCTTCACTATAGCCGAGCGATACCAACTTAATGAGATTCTTATAGCCTTCGTTATTTTCGGCCAACAAAACCAAGTGGTAATACGCTCCGCCCTCAGCAGTATTCTTCTCGAATCGCGACCGCGGAGCAATATATACTTCGCAGCCGATGATCGGTTTGATACCATGCTTGATGGCAGTCTGATAAAACTCAATGACCCCATACATCGAACCATGGTCGGTGATCGCGATCGCAGGCATACCCAGTTCTTTGGCATGAAGCACCAGATCTTCAATACGGCTCGCACCATCCAATAGGCTATATTCAGTATGAACGTGTAAATGTACAAATTGATTATTTCCTATCTGCGGCACCATCTCTGTCCTCTCTCTCGTATTAAAGAAATTAAATAATTATAATTAGACGATACACCCTCAAAATCCTTCAAAATCGTCCTTTTGCCTGTTCATTTTTCTCTTTTCGATTTTATTTTCTATTATTTCATTTCTACTACTATATAAAAGAGGGATTTTACTCTTTGTTGTGGAATTAAACATAGTTTAATTTGTAAATAAAGAGGTGTATTCATTTTGTATAAAATCGGAATCTTGCAGCTCACACAAAATTTAGATACCGCCGTACATGGTTTCAAACAAGCCCTTGCCGGCGAAGAGGTCGAATACCTCTATTTCAACGTTGACGGTACGGTAGAAAAACTGCCTGCTTTCGCACAAAAATTGGTCGATGAAAACGTAGACCTGATCTTCGCTTGCACAACACCTGCAGCCAAAGCAGCCATCGCGGCAAGTGACCATATCCCTGTCGTCTACACGCCTGTATTCGACCCCATCAGCGTCGGTCTTGCACAGTCGATGGAATGTCCGGGCAACCACGCAACGGGCGTATCGGGCATGGTATCGGCAACGGATAAAGTCGCTTTTATCGAAGAACTTCTTCCCGAAGCAAAAACGCTCGGTATGCCGTTCGACCCGAACGACGAAAATGCAAAGATCGAAGTAGCTAACTTCAAAAAAGCGGCAGAAGGCCACTTCACGCTCATCGAGCTTCCGATCGCATCGGAGACCGATATTTCCGAATTGTCCGAGCTTCTCACCGATGAGATGGACGCTATCTTTATGCCGATCGGCAAACTGCTCGAAGACAACTTCGCAAGTATCGTCTACTACACAGACGACCTCGACCTTCCGATCATCGCATCGCACGCACCGAACATCGTCGGCGGTGCTGTCGGCGGTCTTGCGGCCAATCATGAAGCGCTCGGCTATGAATGCGGCCAAAAAGCCATCGATATCCTCGGCGGCAAAGACGCAGGTACGATTCCCGTCGGCTCTGTCAAAACGCCCGACGTTCTTCTCAACCAGTATGCGGCAGACAACCTCGATATCGAACTTCCGTCCTCTCTCGTAGAGCGCGCGAAAGAAATTTATAACTAATAGTTTAGGAGATGAATCCATGCTTTTGAATAGACAATCCGTAGAAATCTTAGCTCCCGCAGGCAGCTGGGAAGTCCTCGAAACAGTCATCGAGGCAGGCGCAGATGCCGTCTATCTCGGCGGTAAACGCTTCAATATGCGTATGCACCGTGCTGATACGAACTTTGATGACAAACAGCTTGAAGAAGCGATCAAATACGCTCACGCACACGGTGTCAAACTGTACGTAACAGTCAACAACCTTATCAGCAGTCGTGAGATCGACGCAATGCGCGACTATCTCATGCTCCTCGAACGCATCCAGCCTGACGCACTCATCGTACAAGACCTCGCTATCATGGAGCTCGCCAAAGAGATCGGTTTCACCGTTCCGCTCCATACTTCCATCATGCGCAACACGCACAACAGCGAATCGGTACGCAAATACCAAGAATACGGTATCACGCGTATCGTTGCCAGCCGTGACCTTACGCTCGATCAGATCCGCCTCATGCGTGAACAGACAGGCATCGAGATCGAATTCTTCATCCACGGTGATATGTGCGTATCGCAGAGCGGTCAGTGCGTTCATTCGGGCGTCGTATTCGGTCAGAGTTCTAACCGCGGTCGCTGTCTTAAACCGTGCCGCTGGCCGTACCAGCTTATCGACGAAGAAACGGGCGAAGTGATCCCCGATTCCGACCAGACGGGCCCGTACAAGCTCGCGCTCAAAGATATGTGTATGTATCGCCACTTGCCCGAACTCATTCAGGCAGGCGTTCACTCGTTCAAGATCGAAGGTCGTATGCGTACGGCAGACTTCGTAAAACGCATTGTATCCATCTATCGTCGTGCCGTTGACCGCTACTTGGCAGACCCGACATCCTACACGATCGACGAAAACGATTGGAAAGAACTCTACGAAAACCGTTCGCGTGACTTCTCCACGTGCTATGCACTCTCCAATACACTCGGCGCAAAACTCATCGGTTACGACGGAAGCCGCGAACCGCGTTTCTTCAGTCAGGCTGTTAAAGAAGCAACGCTCGATGTCAAAGCCAAACTCGGCAAAGACGAATCTCCTGCATTCAAAGCCCGCCCGCAGCTCTCTGTTCGCGTGGCATCGCTCAGCGCAGTAGAAGTCGCGTGTAAAAACGGCGCAGATATCATCTACATCGGCGGTGACGCATTCCGCCCGAACAAACCGTGGTCGCTCGCAGATATCCGCGAAGCAATGCGTATCGCTGAGCCGTACAATGTAAAAGTCGTCGTTATGACACAACGCATCACGCCGAACCCGATCCTCGGCGAGCTCGAACAGCACTTCACCGCACTCAAAGAGATCGCACCGCACGGCATCATGGTCAGCAACACGGGTGCAATGAAAATGGCAAAAGAAATCACGGGACTTCCGCTCTATGCAGACTTCTCGTTCAATACGTTCAACCATTACAGCACAAAATGGCAGTCCGACAACGGCATCGTACAATCGACGATGTCCGTAGAAGCATCGCACGAGCAGATCGTCGACCTTCTTCAGACGAGCCAATCGCCGATCGAGCTTATCGTTCACGGTCCGATCGAAGCAATGGTATCGGAACACTCCATCCCGTCGGCAGTCCTCGGTCTCGACAATGAAGATCAGACACCGATCTATCAGCATCAATACGCACTTCTCGATACGGCAGGTCAAAAACACAGCATCCGCTTTGACCAGCACGGTAAGAGCCACATCCTGCTCGCGAACGACTACTGCCTCTTCCCGTACCTGCCGAAATTAACAGGCGCGGCAACGTACCGTATCGAAGGTCACATCTACGATGACGAACATCTCGCGTTCTTGCTCCAGACATACCGTGCAGAACTTGACAGCCTCTATGCCGCTCCCCAAGAAGAAGCAAACGCAGAGCGTCTCGCATCGCTCAAAGAAAACGCACCGCGTCCGCTCGGTATCGGCGCACTTCGCTTCCGTGTATCTCGCTAATCGCCTATCATAAGGAGGAGAATCACATGAACTATCTCGGTCCACAAACGATCTTAGAAAAGAAAAAAGAATACATCATGCCTTGCCTCGGCCACTTCTACCAAGAACCGATGCAGCTCGTCCGCGGGGATATGCAGTATCTCTACGACAGCACAGGCAAACAGTACCTTGACTGCTTCGCAGGCGTATCCGTTATCAACTGCGGTCACTGCAACCCTGCTATCACCGACCGCATCTGCGAGCAGGTCAAAACGCTCCAGCACGTATGCAACATCTATTTGACCGATCCGTTCGTCCGTTTGGCTGAACGCCTTGCCGAAGTAACACCGGGCGATCTTAAAAAAACGTTCTTCTGCTCGACGGGTACCGAAGCCAATGAAGGCGCGGCACTTCTCGCAACAGTCGCAACGAACAATAGCGAATTCATCAGCCTTCGCAACGGTCTTCACGGCCGTACGAAATTGACGATGAGCATGACAGGTATCTCCATGTGGCGTACCGACCCGAACCCTGTCGGCGGCATCAACTTTGCACCGAACGCATACTGCTACCGCTGCCCGCTCGGCAAACGCTTCCCCGAATGTGATTACGCGTGTGCCAACGCCATCGAAGATATCATCAAAACGAACACCTCCGGTCGCGTAGCCGCAATGATCGCAGAGCCGATCCAAGGCAACGCAGGTATTGTAACACCGCCTCCGGGCTACTTCAAACGTGTCAAAGAAATTCTCGACCGTTACGGCATCCTTCTCATCATCGACGAAGTACAGACAGGCTTCTGCCGTACAGGTAAAATGTTCGCTATCGAAAACTACGGTATCTCGCCCGATATCATGACGATGGCCAAAGCTCTCGGCAACGGTACACCGATCAGTGCCTTCATCGCGACTGAAAAAGTTGCCAATACGTATACGAAACCGGGCGCATCGACGCTCGGCGGTAATCCCGTATCGTCTACGGCGGCTCTTGCAACGCTCGATTACCTCATCGACAACAAGCTCGCCGACAACGCACTTGCCCGTGGCGCACAGCTCAAAGCAGGTCTTGCCGAACTTCAGAAAAAATATCCGATCATCGGCGATATTCGCGGCATGGGTCTTATGGTCGGTGCCGAGCTCGTCCACGCTGACAACTCGCCAGCCTCGACCGAAACGGATATCATTTTGGAAGAAATGAAAAACCGCGGATTCATCGTCGGCAAAAACGGCGTTGCGCGCAACGTACTCGCGTTCCAGCCTCCGCTCGTTATCACCGAACAAAATATCAACGATCTCTTAGACGCGCTCGACGTTGTCCTTGCACAGCTTCCGCGCTAAGCTCTAAGTCGAACAGATATCCGACTGCGTGCCTCTTTGGGGGTGCGCAGTTTCTTTTTAAACGCATAGACAGCCTTCTCTCTCGCCGATCTTCTTGCCGCCTTCCACTCATGATAGAGCGACACCGCACCGAGCGTTGCCATCACCGCCCAGACAACTGCAAATATAATGCCCTCCATGCCTACCGTCAACTGTGGCGATAATAACAGGAACCCAATGCCCATCAGAGCCAATATACCTACCTTCACCTTACGTTTTATGCTCGTCTTTTGTTTCATATCTTGTACCTCCTTTTTCACATCTATATGCAGCAGCACAGACAATCTTGCTTTTCTTCTCATTCCGTGCTACGCTATTTTTATTATGTAAAACAGAAAGGTTGAACACCATGGCCTTTTCCAGTTATACCGTGACCGAGCAAGAAGCGACGCTCTCGGTACGCGATTTTTTGAAAACACATCATATATCCGCCCGCCAAGTGCAAAAACTGACACGCTCAAAGGGCATCCTCCTCAACGGACGACCTGCCTATCTCAAAGCGACACTTCGCGCAGGCGATATCGTAAAGATCAAACAAACGGCACCACAAGAAAATAGCATCCAAGCAGAAGACCTCCCGATCGAAGTGCTCTACGAAGATGACTACCTCATCGCACTCAACAAACCGCCCCGTCAGCTCGTCCATCCCGCCGGACGCACGACAAGCGGTACACTGTCAAATGCGCTTGCCCACTATCTGAAACAAAGCGGTAAGCCTGTTCACTTCCATCCCATCCATCGCTTAGACCGCGATACCTCGGGCTGTGTCCTCTTCGCCAAATCGGCAGAAGTACAGCGCAAGCTGGAAACACAGCGCGACACACACTCTCTCACTCGCACCTATCATGCGCTCGTCGCAGGGATTCCGACAAAATTAGAAGGAACGATCAACCTCCCCATCGGAGCACATCCCACACTTACTAACAGACGCTCTGTCCGCGACGACGGCGCCCCTGCCGTCACGCATTATCGAACAGTCGCGACCTACGACAATGCCGCACTCGTCGAACTCAAGCTTGAAACAGGACGCACGCATCAGATACGACTTCACTTATCTGCTGTCGGCCTTCCCATCCTCGGCGACAATATGTACGGCAAACGCTCCGCGCTCATCAAACGACAAGCACTCCATGCTGCGGAAACTTCTTTCATCCATCCGAAAACGAACGAGCATATCACGATCCAAGCACCACTTACCGCCGATATAGAAACGGCTCTCGACTTGCTTACAAAATAAAAAGAAGGCAGACGACTTTGTCTGCCTTCTTTTTCGTATGAAAAAACCATCAACCTAAAAGGTTGATGGTTTTACTTTTTTAGTTAGCCTTGAACACCGGAGCACTGTACGAGAACAGCTCTTTTTCAACTTCCACATTCTTCGGTGTATAGAGAATATTTTTTTCGGTAACGTATTGCACTCTGCCGCCGAGGACATGGCAAACACCGTTTAAGAAATCATCCATACGTCTTTTTTCCGTTTCACTTACATTCTCATAATTCATCAAAAGCATCTGACGATTCATCAATTTTTCTGCACAATTTTGTACATCATCGAATTCTCGCGGTACCATGATACACATTTTTGCTTCCGATCTATGTGTAGAATGAACAGTCAAATTTCTGCGCGAAGGTTCCGGCTGGCGTTCTTCCTGCGAAGCTTCTACTTCTTCATATATAATATCGTCTTCGGCAGTATCAAAATAGGCTTGTACTTTTTTCCAAAGCATGCTTACTTTACTCATCGTTGACCAACCCCTTGTGGTATCCATTTTTCCCAATTTTTGAACGAATTCGACATAACTTATGAAAATCCTTCTTTTTTTAGAAAAACATAAGTATTTTTTTCTAAATCAATGTCTTTTCGCTCATTTTCATTGGATTTCTAATGGATTTATCCGTTTTTACGCGCACGACCACGTGCCGTACGATCCAATACTTGTTTACGCAGGCGAATATTTTCCGGAGTTACTTCTACCAATTCGTCTTTGTTGATATATTCGAGTGCCTGTTCAAGCGAGAAAAGTCTCGGCGGTACAAGACGGATCGCTTCGTCGGACGAGCTCGAACGCATATTGGTAACGTGTTTTTTCTTGCACGGGTTAACGTCCATATCAAGCTCACGCGTATTTTCGCCGATGATCATACCTTCGTATACAGCTTCACCCGGACGAACGAATACGACACCGCGTTCCTGTACGTTGGAGATACCGTAAGCCGTCGTTTCACCGTCTTCGAATGCGACAAGCGAGCCGCGCGTACGACCCGGGATATCGCCTTTATACGGAACATAGCCGTTGAATACGTGGTTCATGATACCGTTACCTTTCGTATTCGTCAAAAATTCCGAGCGGAAACCAATCAAGCCACGTGCAGGGATAACGAATTCCATACGCAGGTAGCCTGCCATTTCAACCATGTTGACGAGTTCTGCTTTACGCGTACCGAGCGATTCCATAACAGTACCCATGAATTCCTGAGGAACGTCGATCGTCAAGAATTCGAGCGGTTCGCAAACTTCACCGTTGATCGTTTTGCAGATAACTTCCGGTTTACCGATCTGAAGTTCAAAACCTTCACGACGCATCGTTTCGATCAAAACGGACAAGTGGAGCTCACCACGACCCGATACTTTGAACGTATCGGTATTGTCTGTTTCTTCTACACGAAGGCTGACGTTCGTTTCCGTTTCTTTGAAAAGACGGTCACGGACATGACGCGATGTTACGAACGTACCTTCACGGCCTGCGAACGGGCTCGTGTTGACACCGAATGTCATGGAGAGTGTCGGTTCATCAATGTTGAGTGCCGGCAATGCTTCCGGATTTTCCGGATCGGCGATCGTCTGACCGATGCTGACATCAGCAAGACCCGTAACAGCTACGATATCACCCATACCTGCTTCCGGTACTTCAACACGTTTCAAACCTTGATATCCATAAAGGCGACCGATCTTAGCTTTCGTCGTCTGGTCACCGTTCATAACAACAACGTTCTGACCGTTGAGGATCTTACCGCGGATAATACGGCCGATCGCAATACGGCCTACATATTCATCATAGTCGAGCGTCGTTACCATCATCTGGAGCGGACCGTCTACATCGCCTTTCGGACCCGGGATCTCTTTGAGAAGGAGTTCGAAGAGCGGCGCAAGATTGTCGCTTTCATCATCCATGGAGAGTTTTGCGATACCTGCACGAGCTGCCGCATAGATAACAGGGAAGTCTAGCTGATCATCATCTGCATCGAGTTCGATGAAGAGCTCCAATACCTCGTCAACGACTTCTTCGACACGCTGATCGGGACGGTCGATCTTGTTGATAACAACGATCGGTTTTAATTTCTGTTCGAGTGCTTTGCGAAGCACGTATTTCGTCTGCGGCATCGGGCCTTCAAACGAGTCTACCAAAAGAAGAACACCGTCTACCATGTTGAGAACACGCTCAACTTCACCACTGAAGTCAGCATGGCCCGGGGTGTCGACAATGTTGATCTTTACATCATTGTACATAACTGCCGTATTTTTCGACAGGATCGTAATACCGCGTTCACGTTCCAAGTCGTTCGAGTCCATTACACGTTCTGCAACCTGCTCATTGGCACGGAATACACCGCTCTGGCGGAGCATAGCATCGACCAACGTCGTTTTACCGTGGTCAACATGGGCAATAATAGCTATATTTCTTAAATCGTCACGTCTCATTGTTACGCCTCCCAATATTCAAAAAAGAAAGGATGCATGCATATCATACATCCTTTTTACTTTACTATATCAGACTAAGAATTGTCAATAAAAGTAATTGTATTTTTTCACTTTTTACAGAGCATTCATCATTTTTTTCCAATATTTTATCGCTTTGTCGTGGATCTGTATGATCTTCGGAAGTTCTTCCGGTTTTTCCGCGATCCGTGCGATCACACTGCGGCGCATCTGACGGTATTCCGACTCAAGCACTTTGAAGTATTCGATGAGATCTCGCGTCTGCGGCGCAACATCTTCGATCTCAGCCGCTTCGATGTGGAAGGACTTGCCTTCAATGATGGCACTGTCGCCGTACTGCGGAATATCGAACGGCACCCCGATCTCATTGGCAACGGCTTCGCCAAGCTCCAATTGCGCAGGCAGCTCGCCGTGTACCAAGAATACGTTATTAAGGCGTTCTTTATCGAAGTTCTTCATCCATGCAAGGATCTGGTTCTTATCGGCATGTGCCGAGAATCCGTCCATATTATAAATGGATGCACGAACGACCGTTTCGACGCCGAGGAGTTTTACACGTTTGGCACCTTCTAAAAGGCGTCTGCCAAGCGAACCTTCCGCCTGATATCCGACGAACAAGATACTGCTCT
Organism: Selenomonadales bacterium; assembly: GCA_017442105.1. NCBI lineage: Bacteria > Bacillati > Bacillota > Negativicutes > Selenomonadales > Selenomonadales bacterium. Next base: position 21,297 of record JAFSAX010000152.1, read on the forward strand.
CGGGGCGCCACAGATTATATTTCAAGTGGTGAAGGATACGACCTGCATCGGCCATACCGCTCGCCGAGATGATGATAGCAGAGCCTTGACGCTCATTGATCTGTTTCGATTCTTCTGCCGTCTTGCTCATCACGAGCTGCGGAAGCTCCATCACGCCATCAGGGCCGTCAAGCATTGCCGTCGATTCTTCATCGAAAACGTCGGTATTGCGTCCGAAAATACGTGTCGCTTCAATAGCAAGCGGACTGTCGAGAATGATCGGCACATCGGGAATCTTGCCGTCACGCCACAGATGCGCCAAGTAATAGAGAATAGACTGCGCACGTCCTACGGCGAACGACGGAATGATGACGTTGCCGCCGCGCGCGAGCGTATCGTTGATGATCTCAGCAAGGCGTTCTTCTTTTTCTTTCGTTTCATGCAAGCGATTGCCGTATGTCGATTCACAGATGATATAGTCGGCATCTGCAATAGCAGTCGGATCGTTGATGATCGGCTGATCGGGCTGTCCCAAGTCACCCGAAAAGACGAGTTTCGTCGTTTCGCCGTTTTCTGTTACGTAGACTTCTACGATACTCGAACCGAGAATGTGGCCTGCATCTTTGAAGCATACACGCACCGTATCGCTGAGTGTTATCGTATCACCGTAATGCACCGCCTTGAAATGCTGCAAACAAGCATTCGCATCATCGACTGTATACATCGGCTGAAGCAGCGGTTTGCCCGCACGTTCACGCTTGCGATTCTCTTGCAGTGTATCATATTCTTGGATATGCGCACTGTCGGGAAGCATGACGGCACTAAGCTCGCTCGTCGCTTTCGTCGTATAGATCTTACCGCGGAAACCTTCTTTGCACAGTTTCGGCAACAGACCGCTATGGTCGATATGCGCATGCGTCAAGATGACGGCATCGATCGCATTCGGCGAAAAGAGAAAATCACGATAGTTGTAGGAACGAACCGTCTTAGAACCTTGGAACATCCCGCAATCGATCAAATATTTTTGTTTTTCTGTTTCCAATAAAAAACACGACCCCGTTACAACTTGAGCCGCCCCGCAAAATGTAAGTTTCATAGTATATCTCCTTTCAGTTCTCTCTGTCACTCTATCTGCCATCGGAAATAAAACTTCACTTTTCTTTACTTACTAATTAGATTCTACAACAACACTTCCTATCCTTTTCTTTGTTTGAAAATTTTTCATAATTTTTTAATGATTCTATCGCAAATAAAAAGGCCTCCCGACACATCAGTTGTCGGAAAGCCTTCTATATCATTCTTCACCTATCATTTTCACTTCGGGTTCCAGTCGTACACCGTGCGCTTCATAGACACGTCGCTGTACTTCTTGAATCAACCCAACGACATCTTTTGCCGTTGCTCCGCCCGCATTAACAACGAATCCCGCATGTTTTTTCGACACTTCCGCACCGCCGACACGCAGTCCCTTAAGCCCTGTCTGGTCGATAAGCGTTCCCGCAAAATATCCTACGGGACGCTTGAATGTACTGCCTGCACTCGGCATATCGAGCGGTTGACGCGACTCTCTGCGTTCGGTCAGATCGTCCAGTTTTTCTTGGATAACAGCCTCTTCACCGTCTGTCAGTGTGATCTCTACTTCACAGATGGCACAGCCGTTCTCTTGGAACGTACTGTGACGATATCCGAATTCAAGTTCCTCGCGCGTATACCGACGGATCTGTCCGTTCGGGCAGACAGCCGTTACTGCCGACACAACGCTCTCGATCTCACCGCCGTATGCACCTGCATTCATAAATACGGCACCACCGATACTGCCCGGTATCCCGACAAAGTATTCAAATCCCGCCAGTTTCGCCTCGGCAGCAGCTGCAGCAATATCCTTCAGCATGCAACCTGCACCGACGATAAGCGTATTGCCTTCTTGTCTGATATCGCTCATCTCTTTTCCGAAATGGAGCACAGCACCACGAATACCGCCGTCACGCACCAAGAGGTTCGACCCATTGCCCAAGCACAAGATCGGCATATCGGTCTCTTTTGCCAAAGCGATGACAGATGCCACTTCTTCTACGCTCGACGGCAATAAGAAATAATCGGCAGGCCCACCGATACGAAACGTCGTATGCAAGGCCATCGCTTCCTGTTTCAATATTTGAGACGGCTGTAATATCTTTAACAAGCCTTCTTCAAATTTCATGTTCATCTTTTCGGTCATTCCTTTTTCGGCATTGATTCTGCTCAGCGCAGTTTAAAAAACTCTGTCTGACGAAGTGCTTCGTACACAACGACAGCCGCCGCGTTCGACAAGTTGAGCGAACGAGCATCTTCGATCATCGGGATACGAATACACGATTCAGGATAACGCGCGAGCAAAGATTCGGGAAGTCCTGCCGTTTCTTTGCCGAACACGAGAAAATCATCCTGCGTAAATGTAACATCTGTATGATGTTTTTCGGCTTTCGTCGTATTGAAATAAAAATTCTTTCCTTCGTACTTTTCAAGCACCTCTTCGATGCTGTCATGGTGATGAACCGTCAGCAAATGCCAATAATCAAGGCCTGCACGTTTCAAATGTTTATCATCGACCGAAAATCCCAACGGGTGTACCAAATGAAGCTCGGTACCTGTTGCCGCACACAAACGCGCGATATTACCCGTATTGCCGGGGATCTCAGGTTCTACCAATACAATATGCATAATTACCCTCTTCCATTCTGTATCATTCATTCCTGTCACTATGGTTTTATAGAACAAAACATAGCTATATTTATTTTCTCTTATTTCCAATCAATTTACAAGTCTTTTTTGCGGTAAATACCATCTTCTCAAAACAAAAACGGATGATACTGCCGTAAGCATCATCCGTTCGTATCTTGTTATTATTCTTGTCTTGTTTTGGCTTCCGTTTCATTAAGGAGCGCATCACGGCGCAACTTCGCCGTACGGAAGAACGAGTGTATCGCTTGACGGTCGCCGTCTTCGATAGCATCAATGATAAGTCCCATCATCTCTTGGTAGCTTCTGAGCGTCTTTTGGATCGCCTTGCCGTTCGAGATACAGATATCTGCCCACATATCGGCATCAGACGAAGCAATACGTGTCGTATCGCGGAACCCGCCGCCCGCAAGCTTCAAGTTGTGTTCAAGATCCTCGGGCGAGCATCCCAAGAGATTAACAAGACCTGCCGCCGCCACGTGCGGCACATGGCTGATAACGGCAACGCATGAATCGTGGTGCATCAAATCAAGCGTCGTCGGACGCGCACCGATCGCACGCACCATCGCCTCGACCAGCTGAACAGAAGCATCGTTTTTCGCTGTTTCGGGACTGATGATATAGAACTTGTTATCGAAAAGATCGACCTTCGCCGCTGCGATACCGCTCAGCTCGATACCTGCCATCGGGTGACCTGCCACGAACGAAACATCTTCACGAAGGATCGGTTTCATCTCACGGCAGATAGCCGATTTGGTACTGCCGACATCCGTTAAGACTGCGCCTTCCTTGAGGTGCGGCATGATCGTCTGTGCAAGCGGTATCATCTGCAGCACAGGTACCGCCAGAATAACGAGATCAGCGTCTTTAACGGCGGCAATATAATCGTCGGTAACGAAATCTATCGGTGTACATTGGCGCGCATATTCGATCGTTGTTTTTTGGCAATCGAATGCCGTTACGGTAACATTATCTTTCAGCGATTCTTTAAGCGCAAGGGCGATCGACCCGCCGATAAGCCCCAAGCCCATGATCGCGACTGTCTTGCCTCGGATCATAACGTTTTACCCATGAACGCCGCTGTACGACGCATCTCTGCCATGAAGTTTTCAAAATCAGACGGCGTAAGAGATTGTTTGCCGTCGCAGAGTGCTTTCGACGGATTCGGATGCATCTCTACCATCAAGCCGTCCGCACCGACAGCAATGGCACCGCGCCCCATCGGCAATACCATGTTGCGTACGCCCGTACCATGGCTCGGGTCAACGATGATCGGCAAGTGAGATGCCGCTTTGATCGCTACAACGGCACTCAAGTCGAGCGTGTTGCGCGTGACTGTTTCGTATGTACGAATACCGCGTTCGCAGAAGATGACGTTAAAATTACCTTCGCTCATAATGTATTCTGCGGCATTGAGCCATTCACTGACAGTTGCCGCCAGACCACGTTTTAAAAGAACAGGTTTGTTCGTTTTGCCGACTTCTTTCAAGAGGTAGAAGTTCTGCATATTGCGCGCACCGATCTGAAGCACATCGGCATATTCGCAGACAGCATCGATCGCCGATGCATCCATGATCTCGGTAACGATCTTAAGGCCTGTTTCCTGACCGACTTTTGCAAGCATCTCAAGGCCTTTTACTTCCAAACCCTGAAACGCATACGGAGATGTTCTCGGTTTGAACGCACCACCGCGAAGGAACTGCGCACCGCTGGCTTTGACATACTGCGCCGCTTCGCGAAGCTGCTCGATGCTCTCAACAGCACACGGACCTGCCATCACAGCAAGGTGGTTGCCGCCGATCTTCGCACCGCCGACATCAATGATCGTATCTTCCGGCTTGAATTCGCGATTAACAAGCTTGTAATCTTCAGTGATCGAAACACATTTTTCAACACCCGACAATACCTCAAGCTCCACTTTACTCATTTCTTTTTTATCACCGATAACGCCGATGATCGTACGCGATTCCCCTACCGACAGATGCGTCTGAAAACCTGCCTGTACTAATCTATCCTTAACCGCTTCCACTTGTTCTTGTGTTGCTTTTGGTTCCATTACAATAATCATAAAATCTTCATCCTCTCTTGAAAATTGTACTCCAAAATAAAAAAAGCTCCGTCCCTCATCAGGGACGAAACTATTTGCTCCGTGGTACCACCCTGCTTGCTTTTAGCAAGCCTCTCACTTCGAGTACACTATTGATACTCTAGCCTACGATAACGGTGGCGACCGGCACAGCCTACTGACAAAATGTGTTCGGCCTGCTGCTCTTAGGGGTATTTCAACAAATATCCTTATCGCGTCACACCGACCCGCGACTCTCTGAAAATTCTGCTTGCCTACTCGTCCTAATCGTTGCATTTGGAATATTTGATAACATAGAAAACCTCCTTTACCATATTTAAATAATATCATGAAAATAATTCAATGTGAATACTCGCAGGAAACATAAAACGTCTATA
>JAFSAX010000153.1 GCA_017442105.1 Selenomonadales bacterium
CGATTCCCGAAACAACGAAAACCATTTTTACGGCTGAAGAGATTGCCCTGCTTTGGGAAAACCAGCATCTTGAATGGGCTGATTCCGTTCTGTTCCTCTTATACACAGGATTCCGCATCTCTGAAATGCTTGACCTGCAAATTGCCAATATCGATCTCAAAGAACAAATCATGACAGGAGGTACAAAAACAAAGGCCGGTAAAAATAGAGTCGTACCTATCCATTCCAAGATTCGAGCGATCGTCGAAAAAAGATACCATTCATCAAAAAACGGATACTTATTTGAAAACAACGGCTCCAAATTATACGTGCAGCTCTATCATCCACTCTGGCGCTCTCTGATGAAAAAGCTTCAGATGAAGCACACCCCTCATGAATGTCGCCATACCTTCCGTTCTCGCCTTGACTCTGCCGGCGCAAACAAAGTCTGTATTGACAAAATAATGGGGCACAAATCATCAGATGTTGGCGAGCGCGTATATACGCATAAAGATATTAAAGAATTGAAAATGAACATTGAATTAGTAACAAGTTAGTAACAATTAGAAGGAAAAACCTTGTATTTACAGGGTTCTTCCTTCTAATTTTTTTGTTTTACAACACTTTGCATAACATTCGCAAGGAGGGAAAAAACTATCTTTAAAAAAGGAGGGCAATTTATGAAAAAATTTATGGTTTCACTCCTGTCTTTTACGATCGTCATCCCTTTTTTCAGCGCAGGCTGCAGTCTTATTGAACCTATAAACGACTTTCAGCAAGGTCCTGTCGGTATGATAGAAGAATCGAGCCCCGATACTGCTTCATGGACAGCCGATGCACCAGCCAAACTGTATGATATCGAAGGCCTTGCGGGCGGGATATTTGAAGGCATCTTATCGCGCAACTGGCTTATGGCAAACGAAAATCTGTCTAAACTCTTAACAGCATGGACAGAAGCAAAGTCCACCCTCCAAGATTCGCAAAATAATATTGAAACCGAAACGATTCTAAACCATCTCATTACAGCAATACAATCACATAATGCTGATGCGTCACAACAAGACCTAAATGACTTCATGTACAAAATATCCGACATCAGCAAAAATTATAAACTATCTCCACTCTCCGATATTATTGCTATCAACAACGCAGGACGCGATCTCAGATATGCTGTTGAAAATAAAAATTGGGTAACAGCCGCAACAAAAATAAAAGAACTGCAAAATACGTGGGGACGTGCCAAATCAAATTTGGAACAGTTCGGCATCCTCGGTGAGATCACACATACCCATAGCAGTATTGAGCAAATGAAAAACTCTGTAGATGCAGAAAATAAAACGACCTTTCTAGAGAAATTCAAAAGCTTTAACGAAAGTATGGCAAAGATTCGCTCAGCACTTGCCAACAAATAAAAATAATGCCTTTTGACGACTGTCAAAAGGCATTATTTTTTCTACATTAGCGACAAACGAACGTTTTGCAATTTGTCTCGGAAGAACAGTTACACGAATTACTCGAGCTGCTTGCATCTACCGCAACCTCGATCGAAGGAGCCGAGCACATATCACCTTTGCTATGATAACGGCAAGTAGTAACACCACATTTCACATCTTTTGCCATTTGATCACCTCCCGATCATAGTATGACCAAAAATCGAAAAGATAATCAGGCAGAAAAAGGATTCTTAATTGTTATTTATCCCCTCTATCTTCCCCTTCTCTATCAACTGTACCAGCTTCTTCTCGTCCATCTTATTATAGACTTCGCCGTTCCATCTGATATTCGGCCCTTTTCCGCAATGTTTCATACACCCGCCTATCTTATAGGCAAACCTTCCATTTGTACTGATACCGCCCGATTCCACCTTATATTTTTCCATGATAAATCGCATCAATTTTGCCGAATTATTTTTTGCGCAATTCGGTCCACCACATACTTCAAGAAAATTCGGCGCACTATCCAGGCGAAGGCTCGGATACCGTTTAATGATTGCCATTAAGAAGGTTTCTTTTATTTTCAGCTTTTTTGCGATCTCTCTTATCATATAACTCGGAAGCACACCATCATTTTCTTCTTGTACTTCGCGCAAGAGTGCGATCAGCGCATCTTGACTTTGCGGCGCACCATCGTTTCGATAATATTCGATTGCTTCATTTAAATCCCATTTTTTCATATTTATTTTCCTTTTCTTTTCAAATAGTTTATATTACATTCATTTTGCACCTTTATTATCCTATCATATTATTCCTACAGATACTATTCTTTTTATACAACAGAAAAGAGACAGCTTTCGCTGCCCCTTCTCTGTTTTCACACAATAATTAAGTTGCGATTAGTCTGCTACTTTTTGTTTCGATGCAATAATAGCTTCTGCTACTTTATGCGGAACTTCTTCATAGTGGGAGAATTCCATATCAAAGCTGCCTCTGCCTTGTGTCAAGGAACGAAGTTCTACTGCATAGCGGAACATTTCACCTTGCGGTACCTGTGCTTTTACGACACCTTGTTTATTGTCCAAGCTATCCATACCGAGAATGCGACCACGTTTACCGTTGATATCGCCGATGATATCGCCCATGAACGATTCCGGCATATAAACTTCGAGATTGTAGATTGGTTCGAGGAGGATCGGGCTTGCCTGCATAACACCTTTTTTGATTGCAAGACCGGCTGCTGTTTTGAACGCCATTTCCGAGGAGTCTACGTTATGGTACGAACCGTCAAAGAGGGTTACTTTAACGTCTACCATCGGATAGCCTGCCAAGATACCACCTTTGAGCGTATCTTTAACACCTTTTTCTACTGCCGGGATATATTGACGCGGTACTGCGCCACCGAAGATGGAGTCAACGAATTCGAAGCCTTCACCTGTCGGAAGCGGTTCAATTTCGAGCCATACATGACCGAACTGACCATGACCACCGGATTGTTTTTTATGTTTACCTTCGACTTTAGCCGAACCACGGATCGTTTCACGATAAGCAACTTTCGGATTATCGAGAACAACTTCAAGACCGAATTTGCGGAGCATACGTTCTCTCATGATTTCAAGATGCATTTCGCCCATACCCGTTACAAGAAGCTGACCTGTTTCTTCGCATTTTGTTGCTTTGATCGTCGGGTCTTCGTCCATGATACGAGCAAGTGCTGTACCGATCTTGTCTTCGTCGCCTTTGTTTTTCGGTGCAATATACATCGTGAACATCGGTTTCGGATATGTCAAGCGATCATATACGATCGGATGATGTTTGTCACAGATCGTATCACCACTGTTCGTTTCCTGCAATTTTGCAATAACAACGATATCGCCCGCATGAGCTACTTTCAATACTTCCTGTTGTTTACCGCGAAGCGAAAGGAGGTTACCGATACGTTCGGATTTATCTTTCGATGCATTGTAGATCGTGCTGTCTGCTGCAAGCGAACCGGAGAGAATACGGAGGAAGCTCAAACGACCAACGAACGGGTCAGCCGTCGTTTTAAATACGATTGCCGAGAACGGATCGCCCACTTTACGCGATGCCATGTCTTCAGTAGTCGGATCGATACCAATATATTCTTTGTCTGTCGGAGACGGAATGTATTCATGGATCGCATCAAGAAGCTGTGCAACACCAATATTTTTCGTAGCCGAACCACAGAGTACCGGGAAGAGCGTTACTGCTTTTACACCGTCGATGAGACCTTGCATGATCTCTTCATCCGTCAGTTCTTCACCTTCGAGATATTTTGCCAAAAGATCATCGTTCGATTCTGCAATACCTTCTATCATCATCTGACGAGCGATTTCTGCATCTTCAGCCATATCTTCCGGAATATCGGTTTCTTCATATTTGTTGATGTCTTGGTAAACGATCGCTTTCATTTTCAGGAGATCGACTACGCCGCAGAACGAATCTTCTGTACCGATCGGCAACTGAAGCGGAACTGCGTTCGCATTGAATTTACTTTTTACTTGTTCAACAACTAAGTTAAAGTCAACATTTTCACGGTCCATTTTGTTGACGAAAATAAGGCGCGGAAGTTTTGCTTCGTCTGCATAACGCCATACACGTTCTGTTTCAACTTCAACCCCTGCCGTTGCGCACAATACGACAAGCGCACTGTCTACTGCACGAACTGCACCTTTTACTTCTGCCAAGAAATCTACGAAACCGGGCGTATCAATAAAGTTGATTTTCGTATCCAACCATTCGCACGGTGCCATCGTAGAGCCAATCGTAATTTTACGACGAATTTCTTCCGGTTCATAGTCCGTCGTTGCACTACCTTCTACAACTTTACCGAGACGTGTAACCATACCTGCACTATACAGCAAAGCCTCCGTCAAAGACGTTTTACCGGCTTTGCCGTGAGCCACAATGCCAACGTTTCTTAAATTTTCACTCGTATACTCTTTCATTTTAGTTTCCTCCCTGTTTCGCGTGATATATTATAAATCATAACGAATAATTATATTTTTCACTATTCTCTGAAAATAACATGAATTCCTGCTTTTTTCCAAAAATTTTTCATAATAAATAAAAAAGAAACCATAGGATAAGCATCCCATGGTTAATCTTTGAGTAAGAGCGTCTGAAACGGAGGACTTCCGTCAAGAATTCCGATCGCATACAACGTATAAGCACCTGCTCCGATATTCGTGCTTCTCATCGTATAAAATGGCGTTTGCGACCCGCATGGTAAAAGTTCTATCGTATATGCTCCCGTATATAATCCGATCGTTGAAGTTACGTTCCAATACGGCACACATGTGAATACCTTTTGCCCATTGAGTTTTACATCGATCGCTGTATTGTTTGGTGATAGATGCGCGAATCGGAAGATCGCCATTTGTGTTGGGATCTCCATTCTCTGGATCGATATGCTCTGAAGGCCGATCGACGGCATCACACCACCCAACGCAGCTGTATAGACACTCCCTCGATTGATGGGAAGTTGTGTCTGCAATATTGGGTTGCCCTTAGTATTTGCTTGATAGACAACAACACGATGATTAAGATTGACATTCGATGTGATAGTCGCGTAATTCGATGCCATACCATACGCAAGATTACTCGCCACAAGCGTACCATTCAAATAAACATCAACATTCGGTCCGCCCGCGATCACATTCAAGAAACGTACATAAGAAGTATTGATCCCCTGCTGTACTTGTGGGATCGGCTGAATAACAAGCGGTGGTTTCGGCGGCTGATACGGATGATAATGGACATGATACGGTGGTCTGGGAGAATTGGTATTGTGCGTATTGTATTGCGGTGGTCTGGGTGGCCGTGGCGGTCTGGGTGGCCGCGGTGGTCTGGGCGGTTGGTTCTGTCCATTCTGCTGTGGTGGACGCGGTTCTTGATTATTACTTGGTGGTCCGGGCGGCTGGTTCTGTCCATTCTGCTGCGGCGGACGCGGTTCTTGATTCTGCCCGTTCTGTGCAGGCGGTTGCGGCTTACCCTGATTAGGCGGAATCGGTGCCGTATCGGGCGTATTCTTACGAAATACTTCTTCCTTATTCATTTTCGTTCACCTCTTCACTTCACCATATGAAAGGAAGAGTAAAAAAATACTACACAAAAGAAAAACAGCACGGCTAATGCCATGCTGCTCCGTCATTTTTTACTGTTGGTTCGGATGTACGATCGTAAGAATACCATCGAGATCAGCTCTGATCGCATCTTGCGGAACTGCCAATTTCATACGATATTCTTCATCAGCAACACGTTTCGCCGTGCATTTGCCTTTCAATACATAATCCTCCGCACCCTGTAACGTTGCATATACTTTCATATGTTTGTTAAACATAACGTCGCCTCCTTGATAGTATAGTAATTTAGGATATATTTATTATTTCTCGATAATGAGAAGAATTCCTGCTAAAAATAATAAAAAAAAATAAATACTCGCAAAATTTTTTTGCGAGTATTTATTTTTTATTTTACAAACAATGCCATAATCCGTCTGAGCGGCGTTGGCAAAGACCAAATATATATCTTAAACTGTTTCATTCTTTGACCTCCTTCTTACACATCTACATCATTTTTATAATGTAGTCTATGCAAAAAAGGAGGTTTTGCGAATGAAGGCTTAGAGTTCTTCTTTACGCATCAAGAGGAAACAAAGATCGGATTGACGATTGAGTGCAATAAGCACCTGCGGTCTGACCAGCTCTGTTTTGTTAAGTCTCCAGACTGCACGTTCTGCACGGCGAATCGTTGTACGTGCCAAGTCAAGTGCCGCACCGCCGACAGTATCGCCTGCGATCAAGAATGCCGTAAGCGGAGGAAGCTCTGCTTCAATGGTGTCTATCGTCGAATCGAGAACAGCAATATGTGCTTCGTCCGTAATATATGCTGCTTCACCCGTGCTGGCAAGCTCAGCCATCATAGACATATTCATTTTTTGGAGTGCAAAGATCGTTGCTTTGACTTCTTCGTTTTTGCAATTTGCTCTTGCCATACCGAGAACAGAGTTGACTTCATCAACAAGACCGTATGCTTCTACACGCAAACAATCTTTATCAACTCTCTCACCTGTGAACAAACTTGTTTTACCTTTATCGCCTGTTTTAGTAGATACACCCATCGTATATCCCTCCTATTCTTTGTATCTTTGTGCAAGCGCGTGATAATCGAGCGCAGATTTGCGGAGCATCTCGACTTCTTCGTCCGTGATCTGACGAACGACTTTACCCGGGATACCCATGACCATCGAGCGAGGCGGAATCTTCGCACGTTCGGTTACGACCGAGCCTGCAGCAATGATCGAGTTTTCTCCTACTTCTGCGTACGAAAGAACAACAGCACCCATACCGATCAAGCAGTTGTTACCGATCGTACAACCGTGTACGATCGCACCATGACCGACGGTAACGTAATCGCCAACGATACACGGCCAGTCATGCATGATATGGAGCGTAGAATTATCTTGGATATTCGTATATTTACCGATAACGATCGGATGCTCGTCACCACGAAGAACCGTATTATACCAGATATTCGCCCCTTCTTTGATCGTGACATCGCCGATCACGCGAACACCCTGTGCAATAAATGCTGTTTCATCGATCGTCGGTTTTGTATCCATATATGGCAAAATCGTGCCTTTTTGCAATCCTTTTTCACTCATGCTTCTCGCATCTCCTTCACTTTTTCATCATTAAGTTCTGTCAGCATCGCACACAAAAGTGCAACCCCGGCTTCATAATCTTGTCTGTGAATAATACTATAATGACTGTGCAGATAGCGAGTTGCAATACTTAATACCAGAGTAGGCACCCCGCTGTGCGCCAAATGGATACGTCCGCCATCTGTGCCACCGCCTTCTGTGAACACAAGCTGATACGGAATGTCGTATTTTTTCGCCACGCTGATCGCATAGTCACGAAGTGCCGTGCTTGGTATCATACTTGCATCATAGATCGTTATACCAATACCTGCACCGAGCTTGCCCGGTGCCAGTTCAGCCGATACGCCGGGAACATCGCCCGCCACACACGTATCTACAACAAACGCAACATCGGGAGCGATCTTAGCCGCACTTGTCTGCGCACCACGCAGACCTACTTCCTCTTGTACCGTACCGACACCGTAGATACGATTGTCATGAGAAGTATTTGCCATACGACGCATCGCCTCTGCCATCATCGCACAACCAATACGATTATCCCACGCTTTTGCCATCAGATAATCAGGATTCTTCATCACAATGAATTCGCCCGCAGGCACGACCGCATCGCCAAGAGAAACGCCAAATACCTCCTCGGCTTCTTCTTTATCCTTCGCTCCGATATCAATATACATATCTTTGCGATCAACTACTTTTTTCCGTTCATCAAGCGGCAGGATATGAGGCGGTTTACTGCCGATCAGACCCGGCACCTCTCCGTTTTTCGTCAACACCGTCACACGCTGACCGAGGAGCACTTGATCCCACCAACCACCGATACAAGTAAACTTCAAATAACCTTCGGGCGTGATATGCTTCACCATGAAACCGACTTCATCCATGTGTGCGGCAATCATAACCTTAGGCCCATTCGCTTTTTCTTTTAACGTAAAAATGATACTTCCGATCCCATCGTAATCCTCTTCACAAATATCGGCAAGATTCTTCGACAACAATTTCTTAACAGCCGATTCAAATCCCGATACCCCAGGAGCCAAAGCCAATTCTTTCAACCATTCGATCGTATTCATTCATTTCCCCCATTCTTATCGTTTGACCGTATTTGCCAACTCACCGATACCTTCGATCGCGACCATTACCTTATCGCCGACCTGCATCGGGCCTACACCAGACGGTGTACCGGTCAAAATGATATCTCCCGGATAAAGTGTCATTACTGCCGTGATCTTTTCAATCAGTTCAGGTACTTTAAAAATGAGGTCATTAATATTGGAGTCTTGTTTGATCTCACCATTGAGCGTCGTTACGATGCGCGCATCATCAAGATTGACATCTGTTTCGATCCACGGGCCGAACGGCAAAAACGTATCAAACGACTTACCGCGAGTCCATTGAACATCTTTTTTCTGTATATCACGTGCCGTAACATCATTCGCACAAGTATATCCCAAAATAACTTTATCCGCATCTTTGGCCGCTACATTTTTGGCAACACTGCCGATCACGACTGCCAATTCACCTTCATAATGAAGATCCTCGGTAAGCGTCGGATAAACGATACCTTCATTCGGCGGCAATACACACGAAGACGGTTTTATAAACATCAACGGCTCATCGGGCAAATCAAACTTCAATTCCATCGCATGAGCACGATAATTAAGACCGATACAAACGGCTTTTGTCGGATAAGTCGGCGGCAAAAGAGCTACCTCCGTAAGCGGAACAAGCTGTTCCCCTGCCTCTTGCGTATCAAGCAGATCACCTTTCAAAATACGCATCGAATCCCCTTCTACAACGCCGCAATATTCTTGCTTCTTCCACCAAAAGCGTGCTAATTTCATATGAATTACCTCATTTCCGATTAAATTAATTCCATTTTTAATTATTTTGACAAATAAAAAAATTTATCCTGCTTTTGGTAAAAAAATAATCCGAAAGAATCTCTTCTCTCGGATTATAGCCATTTATCATATTTCCATGATGATCGGAAGAATCATCGGACGACGTTTTGTACGTTCGTAGAGATAACGACCAAGCGCATCACGAACATTCGACTTGATTGTCGACCATTCGCTAATACGACTCTCTTCGCATTTATCAAGAGCTTGTTTTACTTTTTCACGAGCCTCTTCCATCAAGGCCTCCGACTCGCGTACATAGACAAACCCACGCGATACGATATCAGGCCCTGCTACGATCGTACCACTTGCTTTATCCATCGTCATTACAATGATCAAAATACCATCCTGCGACAACTGACGACGATCACGCAATACAATATTGCCAACATCACCAACACCAAGACCATCTACAAGGATCTTGCCTGCCGTTACCTTGCCTGCGATCATGCCTTTTTCCTGCGTAAACTCCAACACATTACCGTTTTCCGCAATAAAAACATTCTCTTTCGGCATACCAAGATCTTGTGCGATCTGTGCATGTTTCACCAAATGGCGATACTCACCATGTACAGGAATAAAGAACTTCGGACGAATCAAATTATGCATCATCTTCAATTCCTCTTGGCTGGCATGACCCGATACATGAATACCCGAAGTGCGTTCATAAATAACATTCGCACCGAGCTTCAATAAGCAGTCGATCGTCTGAGAAACAAGCTTCTCATTTCCCGGAATCGGCGTCGCCGAAATAATGATCGTATCATCGGGAGCAATATCGACCTTACGATGATCAGACTTCGCCATACGTGTCAAAGCCGACATCGGCTCACCCTGACTGCCCGTCGTCACGATAACGACTTGCGAAGACGGATAATTGCGGATCTCATCAATATCGATCAACACACCTTCCGGCACATCGAGATATCCAAGTTCAAGCGAAATATTAACAACGTTGACCATACTGCGACCAAGCACAGCAACCTTGCGATTGTACTTGCAAGCCGACTCAATAACCTGTTGAATACGATGCACATTCGACGAGAACGTCGCAATAATGATACGCCCCTTCGCCGAGCGGAACGATGCATCGAACGCCTGACCGACCGAACGCTCACTCATCGTGAAGCCCGGACGCTCCGCATTTGTCGAATCCGCCATCAAAACAAGAACCCCTTCTTCGCCAACTTCGGCGAACTTCTGAAAATCCATGACCTTGCCATCGACAGGCGTCTGATCAAACTTAAAATCACCTGTATGTACGACCGTACCAACAGGCGTCTTGATCGCAAGACCGACAGAATCAGCAATACTATGGCTCACTCGAATAAACCCGATCTGGAAACAAGCTGCACGAATCGTATCCCCCGCCTGTACCGTAACCAAATTATTCGAAGAAACACCATTTTCACGAAGACGCCCCTCAAGAATACCAAGCGTCAACTGCGTACCATAGACAGGAACATCGGATAGCTGCTTCATCACGTACGGCAACGCACCAATATGATCCTCATGTCCATGCGTAAGGACGATCGCCTTAACCATATCTTTATTTTCTACCAAATAAGAAATATCGGGAATGACCAAATCAATCCCAAGCATATCATCATCAGGGAACATCAAGCCTGCATCAATGACAATAATATCATCGCCATAACGCACGACCGTCATATTCTTCCCGATCTCCCCCAATCCACCAAGAGGGATAATCTGTAATTTTTGTTGCGCTTTTGCCAAAAAAATTACACCTCCACTATTATATTTTTAATGAGACCGTTCTGAATTTTTGTAAAGAGAATTACCCAGCCGCTCAAATCAATTATTAATATTATATCACAACCGATAAAAAAAATACAGTAAAAAGTTCTTACAAAGCCAGAAAACACGCAGGTCCATCGGTATTTTCAACTTAGAAAAAGTGAAAACGACACAGCACCAGCCATGTCATTTTATTCGATCCTTGCAACTTTTATCTGCTTATCTCACATTACACTGCATATTATCAATACATACGGCTATCATCCTGTCGAATCCGTCCAATCCGATGCAGGCATGGAAACAGATGAAGCACGATACAGAAACAGCTATCAATGCCCGCCTCGGCAATATCGTGAAGAAACTGGAAGAAGGCATGAGTAGAGGCATACATATGTACTACTCTGATGAGATAG
>JAFSAX010000154.1 GCA_017442105.1 Selenomonadales bacterium
AAATAATACGGACAGGTTCCCGAGTGGCTAAAGGGAGCAGACTGTAAATCTGCCGGCTCCGCCTTCGCTGGTTCGAATCCAGCCCTGTCCACCACCTTTTTCTTGCTTCGGCAAGGCTTTTTTTATATTCTGTGGGAGGACTGTCTATGTTACACAGTCGTTACAACTTGATCCTCATTGCGCTGTTCGCCGCTCTGAGCGTCGTGGGCGCATTCGTTAAGATACCGACACCGCTCGTGCCGTTTACGCTTCAGACGCTGTTTTGCGTCTATGCAGGCTTTCTCCTCGGCGCGCGCCGCGGTTTCGCATCACAGCTTCTTTACCTCCTCATCGGGCTTATGGGCATCCCCGTATTCGCACTCGGCGGAGGGCCGTCGTACGTGCTTCAGCCGACGTTCGGCTATCTCTTAGGATTCCTTGCTTGTTCGGGTATCTGCGGATATTTCGTCGAGCGAATGGAGCGCGTGACGTTCATGAAGCTGTTCTCCGTCGGCATCGTCGGGCTTATCGCTGTCTATGCGATCGGGCTGTCGTATCTTTATTTCATCGTCAACGTCTATTTCGGCAGACCGATGCCGATCGGCATGGTGCTAAGTGTCGGCTTTTTGCCTTATATCGTATCCGACCTTATCATGAACTGTGTTATCGCGGCGACTGCGGTAAAAATTATCCCTGCGCTCCGTAAGAACGGCTACTTGCCGCTCGTGCGCCAAAAGAGGTGAGCACGATGTCTATGCCACTTCACAAAAGCGGACTTTTCGCCGCACTCAGCGCGTACGTGATCTGGGGCATCCTGCCCATCTACTGGAAGCTTCTTCAGGAAGCAGGCGCGTATGAGATACTGGCACACCGCGTTCTCTGGTCGTTCGTCTTTATGTTCGTTCTGCTCGTTCCGCTGTCTAAGATGGATGAGCTGAAACGAGATATCCGCGCGCTTTGGCATGACAAAAAACGGCTCTTGGCGGTAATAGGCGGCGGTTTCATCGTCACGAGCAACTGGGGCACGTATATCTGGGCAGTCAACAACGGTTATATCGTCGAAACGAGCCTCGGCTACTATATCAATCCGCTCGTCAGTGTGGCACTCGGCGTATTCATCTTCAAGGAAACGCTCAGCCGTGCGAAAAAGGCGGCATTTGCCATCGCGGCCTGCGGTATCCTCAACATGACGTGGCAGCTCGGCGAAGTGCCGTACATCGCGCTCTATCTCGCCTGCTCGTTCGCCATCTACGGCGCACTCAAGAAGTACGCTCATCTCGACCCGTTCATCGGAATCGCGCTCGAAACGCTGTTCGTCACACCGCTCGCACTCGGCTATATCGCGCAGATCGATGCTATCGGCATATCGACGTTCACGCTCGATGCTCCCGTCCACGCGCTTCTTCTCATCGGTGCAGGCATCGTCACGGCAACACCGCTTATCCTCTTTGCACGCGGTGTCAACACGCTTCCCTTAAACGTCATCGGCTTCCTCCAGTATTGTGCGCCGACACTGGCACTCATCATCGGCGTATTCCTCTACGACGAGCCGTTCACACCTGCTCACGCAGTCAGCTTCTCGTTCATCTGGCTCGCGCTCATCATCTTCAGCACGAGCGAATGGCGTGCCTATCGCCAAAGCAAAAAAGCATAATGAAAGATATCAGAAAAGCCTGCTTCTCTCACTTGAGAAGCAGGCTTATTTTTTGTGTTGCTGTTTATTTCTTTTTCCGCTTGGAACGATAACACCACTTCGTCAAACCAAGAGAAACGATAAGCGACCGTTTTTTTATATTGAACGGAATATCGTTATCAAGCAATATCTGTCCGATATTATCTTTTATTACACGTTCATATGGTGTTGTATCCATATCCGCACCGTCTTCGCAGATGCATCTGACGACCTTATTGGCAGACTCGATAACATTACACAGACTGGCAGCAGGATATATCTTGCGATATCTTTCATAGCGAATCTCTGTCAAGCGATACATATGCAAATGCTTATCTAAAGTGATACTTCCCGTCAGACTGTTCGGACGAAGCATATAGCAGTATAGTGCTCGAGGAAGATAGACGAACGTACTCGGTCTAAGCATCAACTCCGTCAACAGTTCAAAATCTTCTCCGTAGCTATTCTTCTCATTAAATCTGACATCTCGGAACAAAGCACGTTTTATCACCTTGTTCCATAGATGACTTCTGACATATCTGTTCTTCATCAGCTCGCGTATAAAGGCTTCTTTATCAACGTGCCCTTCCCGAAAAATCGGCACCGATCGTCTCTTCATCTTTTCCATGCTAGTACCGACAAGATAGTCATAGAATATCACATCGGGTGCATCGTACTTCTCGATCGCGTCTAATATCGTCGAAACATACGCATCCGTCATATAATCATCAGGATCAGGAAAAATGATATATTCTCCGCGCGCCGCATCAAGGCCTGTATTGCGCGCACTGCTGACACCACCGTTCGGTTTATGTATCACACGGACGCAGTCTGCGTGCTTCTCGGCAAACGCATCGGCAATTTTTCCGCTGTTATCCTTCGTACCGTCATCTATCAAAAGCACCTCTACGCCTTCGCACAGATTCTTCTCAAGCGAATCAAGGAAGCGCGGTATTTCTTTTTCCACGCCGTATATTGGCACACACAGGGATAATTTTATCATGATAATTCCTCCGAAAAATAACTCTATTTGTTTTTATAATACCACAACGACTGCTGATATACTATAACAAGGCGTTTTTCGCGTGCTGCTTGGGAAGTATTATAAGAAAAAAGAACACAGTTACGGCGGAAAAGGAATTTTGATTTTTCTCACGAATATTATACAAAGTGAGATTCCCTAACAGATGAGGAGAGGATTATATGACAGTAGCAGATTTGATCCGTGAAGGCTACGGCAACGAAGAAGACTTCAACTGCGCAGAAAAAATTTTGAACGGCGCAAATAAAGCATACGGCCTTAATTTGTCGAAAGAAACGCTCAAGCTCGCGGCAGGCTTCGGCGGCGGCATGGGCATCGAAAGCACGTGCGGTGCGCTCACAGGCAGTGTCATGGCACTGAGCCATATGTTCGTCAAAGAACGCGGTCACGAAGGCCCGCGCATCAAAGAATTGACGCAGGAGCTGTTCTCCACGTTCGAAGAAAAAATGAAGAGCATCATGTGCGCTCCGCTCAAAAAAGACTATCGCACCGAAGAACTCGGCTGTAAAAACGTCATTCTCGCGGCGGCAGAAGTACTCGACACTATCGTAGCACGCGAACTGAAAAAAGACGCCGAATCGGCTGAATAATATCACCACATAACGAAAGCCCTTACCTTACGGTAGGGGCTTTTTTCTGTTCGTATGTAGTTTTTGGCGCGTGTTCTCTCCCTCCGTCACGGCTATGCCGTAC
>JAFSAX010000155.1 GCA_017442105.1 Selenomonadales bacterium
CATTCTCATGTCTATTATCATAAAGAAAGAATCCCGAAGACCTTCAAGCAAGGTTCTTCGGGATTTTTGATTTACGTTTTATTCCCCGTCAGTCGGGTCATAGATGCTTTTGAGGAGCGTTTCTTTGCGCAGGCTTCTACATACACAGTTGCCATCTGCGTCTAAGTGGCGAATGGCATTCAAGATGATGCGGCTGATCATGGGAGCATCGTCGTAGAAGATGTCTTCGAGTTCTTTGTGCGACCATTCTTTGACGACGCCTTCGCCGTAGTTGACGACGAAGTACAGTCCCGCATAGCACGCACCGATCTCACGAGCGAGGTAGACTTCGGGACAGATGCTCTGTCCGACGATATCTGCATGACCTTTCATCATGGCGATCTCGGCAGGGCTTTCAAAATGTCTGCCGTCGGTTACTGCATACGTACCGCGCGTGAACACACGGCCGTCGAATTCTGCTTTGGTCAGTTTGATAAGTTCTTCGCGTATCTCACTGCACAGAGCGTCACGCATGATGAGAAGGTATCTGCCTTCGAGACCGACGTCTTTGCGCACGGAGAGGTCGAGGTAATCGTCGGGAATAACGAAGTCGCGCGGGTCTAAGAGATGATTGACCGAGCCGACACCGCCTTCACTGATGATACGTTTGACACCTGCTTCGCGGAATACCCAGAAAACTTGCCGCGACGCATCGGCACGGCTGACACCTGCGCGCCAACCGTGCATTCTGCAGGTGAGGACGCGTTTGTCATCAACGCGGAACAGTCTGAAATAAGGGCTCTGTCCGTACGGTGTGTCAAATACAAGATTATCTGCAAGGATCTCTACACCGCTGTCATTGGCACCGAGAGGAAAGTTGCTCGAGAGTGTGCCCGAGCCGCCGATAACGGCATATTCGGCTTGTACCATATCCATGTTATCTACCGCCCTTTCTGTCGAATGTACGAAGGATCTCGTATTCGGTGTTACGCTGTGCGGCAGTCTTGCCTGCGGATTCGATCATGCGTACCATTTTGTTGACGGACATTTCGTATGCCGTACCTGCGGCGCGTACGACGTTTTCTTCGAGCATGATGCTGCCCAAGTCGTTCGCACCGAACGCAAGTGTGATCTGTCCGATATTCTGTCCTGTCGTGACCCATGAGCCTTGAATATGCTTGATATTGTCGAGATACAGTCTTGTGGTGGCAAGCGTACGAAGATAGTCCCATGCGGACGTTTTTTCACCGCCAAGCTCGGTATTGCCCGGCTGATATGTCCATGTAATAAAGGCACGGAATCCGCCCGTTTTTTCCTGCAGTGCTTTGACTTTCTCCATATGTTCGATACGCTGTGCAAGCGTTTCACCGAGGCCGATGACCATCGTTGCCGTACTCTGCATACCGATGGAGTGTGCCGTTTCCATGACACCGAGCCATTCGTCTGTCATGATCTTTTTCGGGCTGACACGTCTGCGGATCTCATCGACGAGAATCTCCGCACCACCGCCGGGGAGCGAGTCGAGGCCTGCTTCTTGCAGGCGAAGGAGGACTTCCTTCACGGAATAACCGCTTTTTTTCGACCAGTATACGATCTCCGTCGGTGTGAACGAATGGATCGTGATATCTGCTGTTTTTTTAATGGAGCGAAGAAGGTCTGTGTAGTACGAAAGCTCAAGGTCGGGATGAAGTCCGCCTTGGATCATGACCTGCGTACCACCGCAAGCGACCGTTTCTTTTACTTTTTCAAGGATCGTTTCAGTCGGCAAAAGGTATGCACCTTTGTCGCCTTTGCGACGATAGAAGGCGCAGAATTTACATTCGCTTTCGCAAATGTTGGAATAGTTGATGTTTCTGTCTATGATAAAGGTAACAAGTTCTTTTCCGTGGATGCGGTTACGCATCTCGTTGGCAGCTTGTCCGAGACGCAAGATGTCTTCATGCTCTAAAAGTGCCAACGCTTCTTGTCCGGTCATTGTCATAACGAGGTGACCTCCGCAATTTTAATCTTCGGCACAGACGGGATCAAGTCCAGTTCATATGCCATTTGGTACATATATTCGAGTGCCTGCTGATGGCGCGGCGAGAATCCCCAGTTAAGAAGTTCTAGGTATTCACTTAATTCCGCATCGCTGTATACTTCTCCATCGTTCATCGTTGCGATGGCTGCTTCTTTATGTCTAAGTCCGAATTCAAAGCCTTTGGCAAGACGGTTCGCGATCTTGGCTGTGATGACAGGGTTTTCTTTGGCGAATTCTTCACGTACTGTCCAGACGGCACATACGAGTGGAAGGCCTGTCATTTTGCGCCATTCGGAGCCGACATCATAGTAATAGTAGCCTTTTTGTTTATGATGATACGTATAGAGTGCATCATCACCGATAAGGAGCGTCGCATCATAGTCGCCGACCTCATTCGGATGGATCGTATCGACTGTATAACGAGGCTTGATGCCGTATCCTTTTTCCAAGATGATCTTGAGCGCACAATGCGTATTTTCGGATTTGGCTGTCAGACCGATATGGGCACCGTCAAGTTCTTCGATCGGACGTTTCGATTCGATGATAAGACTGCGGATCGCACCTTCGATGCTGATAGACAGATTCGGCAGCAACATTAGTTCTTCGCTGTTGCGCGCATAGACGATCGCCGATACGGGGCTGATGTCAAGTTCATCGTGTGTGATCTTATGATTGAGTTCGGACGGTACACCGCGCGTAACGGTAAATAGGTCGTCCGACTGCTGTTTTAAAAAGCTGTAACTAAGGGGCAGACAGTTAAGAAAATTGATATGTCCGACTTGCGTTTTTTTCATATTCCGTCCTCCTTATCCTTTCGTGACAGGCTGATAGAACGTATCACGTTCGACAGCTTGATAGCCTGTTTCGGCAACGATACGCATGATCTCTTCTTTCGTCGTGCCTGTTTTGGTCGCCGCACCTGCCGCATGAATGATGCGTTCCTGACCGACTGTACCGTCAAGATCGTCTACACCGAATGCAAGCGAGAGCTGTGCAACAGGCATCGTGAGCATCATCCAGAATGCTTTGATGTGATCGAAGTTGTCAAGGATCAATCTTGCCATGGCGATCATGCGCAGATTTTCCCACGAGGTCGATGGCTGAACGCCTTCGAATTTCGTATTTTTCGGATGGAACGGGAAGCTGACGAAGGCTTGGAATCCGCCCGTTTCATCTTGGATATCACGCAGTGTGAAGAGATGCTGAAGTCGTTGTTCTATCGTTTCGATATGTCCGTAGAGCATCGTGGCATTCGTGAGGATGCCGAGTTTGTGCGCCGTTTTCATAACGGTGATCCATTCCTCAGTCGTTGCTTTATCAGGACAGATCTCTTTGCGGATCGTATCGTCGAGTATCTCCGCACCGCCGCCGGGGAGCGAGTCAAGACCTGCTTCGTGAAGTGTCGTCAATACTTCTTCGATCGAGAGGCCCGCTATCTTCGCGAAATGAACGATTTCAACAGGTGTGAATGCTTTAAGATGTACGTTTGGCAGATGTTTTTTTACCGCGCGTACGACATCGATATAGTAATCGAACGTTTTTTTCGGATGAAGTGCACTTACCATATGCACTTCCGTTAAGTCCGGCATCGACTGCATCGTTTTTTGTACGATGCGCTCTACATCCTCGACTTCGAGGATATACGCCTGCTTGTCCTCTTCTTTGCAAGAGAACGCACAGAACGGACATTCCGATACACAGATATTCGTCAGATTGATATGTCTATTTACGTTGAAGTAAACGTTTTTACCCGTTTTTTCTTCTTTTTTTCTTCTTGCCGCGTCTGCGAGCGTCAAAAGGTCTGCTTCTTTGTACAGTACGATAGCTTGCTCAAGTGTCAAGCGTTCGCCTCTGTTCAGACCGTCTAATATTGCTTCTACTTCCGTCATATGATCCCCGCCTTAACGAGATATTGTTTTCTACACTAACTTATTATTTTTCGTTCTATTCACTCTTTTTTCCTGCTAAAAAGCAAAAAAACGTCAGTCTTACGACTGACATTTGTTTGCTCCCATCAATGTCTGATAAGCCCCTCTTGCGCATGATTTGAGAGAAGTTCTCCGACCGTAACGATCTCATATCCTTCCGCTCGAATACGATCGATGAGCTCGGGAAGTGCATCTGCCGTCTGACGCGGTGTATCAGAGGCGTGAAGCAGAATGATACCGCCCGCCTTGAGCCGTTTCATCACGCGGTCGATGATAACTTCGCGCCCCGGGTTCTTCCAATCGAGTGAGTCAATATTCCAGATGATCGTTCGGCACCCCAGTTCCTCTGTTACGCGCAAAGATTCTTTACTGTAACTGCCGTTCGGCGGACGAAGAAGCGACGGACGAACACCGACCGTTTCTTCTATCTCGCGGCTCGCCGTCATGATATCATTCTTCACCCACTCACTGCTTTTCTCACCGTAATTGTTATGCTTATGCCCATGACTGCCGATCTCATGACCGTCCGTACATATCTGCTTTGCCACATCGGGATATTTTTTCGTCCACGGTCCCATCAAAAAGAACGTCGCTTTTACGTTTTTTGCCTTGAGCGTTTCGAGGATCGGCGGTGTGAACGTATTTCCCCACGAATGGTCAAACGTCAGTGCTACCACCTTATCCGTCGTCTGTGTTCCTGCAATAGCGATCGGACTGCTGCTGTCCGAGCCTGCCGCCTGCACATAGAGGGCTGACGCCAGCATCAGGCCGACCACACCATAGAGTATCCTCCACTTACCGAGCAGCTTACGTACATCTATTATCATAAAAATCCCTCCCGCTTACTGATT
This sequence comes from Selenomonadales bacterium, assembly GCA_017442105.1. Taxonomy (NCBI): domain Bacteria; kingdom Bacillati; phylum Bacillota; class Negativicutes; order Selenomonadales; species Selenomonadales bacterium. The sequence goes on from JAFSAX010000155.1 coordinate 4,779, forward strand.
CGTATGCAGGAGGGACTTAGCTTATTCTTCGTAGGTCAGATACGGATATTCATGCATGATGCGCTTGAGCATTCTGTTCGAGATCATAACACCGATCTTCAGCGTCAGCAAGATCGATGCCGTCGTCAGATACCAGAAGAACAGCGATAATTCGGGGAAGATATATAAGAGCAGCATATTGATGACAACAACGATCGCACCTGCCGTAACGAGCGGGATCACGCTCTGCACGATGCCAAAGCCGGGTTTGCTGTACAGGAACTTACCTTTGCCCTGCTGTTCGCAATCATAGAACAAGTCCATGAGCTCGTCATACGTTTCATCGACCCACTCTTCATCGTTACCTGCTACAACGAGATAACCTGTTGCGGGAACGAAGTTACGGAAGAGAATCGTGACCGTTCCTTTTTCTTCTACTTCGGCAACGAGCGAGAAGGCATCTACCCAGTCGCGCGTACGCATCTCGTTCTCGAGGTCTTCCCACGTGCTGATGGGGATCGACGCACGATTGTCTTTTCCTTTATCACCGAGGATATCATCTTCCGTACCGATGCTGGCAACCCAAAGGAAACCACCGTCTCTATGCAAAATATCCCACAGATCCAAGAAAAAGTCACTGTCCATTTGACACGGTTTTAAGGGAGCCTCATGTGCAAATGCAATTTCATTTTCTTGTTCCTGCTGTACGGGAACTACTTCTTTTTTCTTAAATCCAAACACAGATTAACCTCCTGCTTCGCAAGACTTGCGATTCTATCTTGAATATATTCTCCACAAAGCGTGAAAAGCCTGCCATTATCGCTGGCTATTTTTACGCTCTGTCGATTTTTTGTCCTGCCTTTTTTTGTCTGTTGTAATTTTTTTATCGTTTTTATCTTTTTTGTCGCTCTTTTCGGTTTCCTGTTCAAAGCCTTCTTTTTCAAGCTTTTCTTTTTCTTCTTCGGCTTTTTTCGCCTCTTCTTCTTTGCGTTTCTCTTCTTCGAGCTGTTTCGCACGAACGGCTTCTTCCATTCGCGCCGCATCTCTCAACGAACTTTTCGTATATCTGTCACCGACGACCTTTGCCATCTTCGCACGCAAATTCTGGATATCAAGCGCCCAATAGCTGACACCGTTGATATACGTCGGCTGTCCATCGGCAAATATTTTTTCAAGGCCGTTATACGATGCCATCATGACTGCCGGGGACAATTTTACCATCTCCGACATCGGCATATCTGTTTCGATCCCGCTGGCACACGCATACGCGATGCGCGGCAGACGCACTAACGTAAACGGACTTGCGATCGAGTCCATCGCCGCCGCAAGGAATTTTTGTTGACGGCGTGCACGACCGATGTCGCCTTCTTTGTCACGATAGCGGATATACTGAATGGCTTCTTCTCCGTCAAGCGTCTGCAAACCCGGCTCCAAGTCGATGACAAGACCGCCGTCATCATCCCACGGGTCTTCATAATACATACGTTTTTCTACATCGATCTCGACACCGCCGATGGCATCTATCATCTTTTCAACGCCTTTGCGATCGACTTCTACGAGATAGTCTATCTCAATATTCAAAAGGTTCTCTACCGTGCGTCGCGTCAGCTTTCCTTTTCCGTACGCATACGCATGGTTGATCTTATCCCAACCGCGGCCCGGGATCGGCACATAGCTGTCACGCGGGATCGAGAGCATCGTCGCTACATTCTCTTCTCGATCCAAACTCATCACAAAGATCGTATCCGACCGTCCGATATCACCTTCCCTGTTATCGACACCAAGCACCAATACATTGACAGGCTTCAGCGGTTCATCACTGAGCGAAAAGCGACAGCCTGCCAAAACAGAAACAACCAGTAAAATGATCAACAAAAGGAACATTTTGCTGTTTCTCTGCCATCTATTACATTTCATATCATTTTCCACAATCTAACCTCCACACATAGCGGATTCTACTCATACACAGTTATTATTCTCTTTTCGACATGAAATGTCAAGAAAAAGCATATTATCTCGTCCATCTTTTCATCTAAATCGCCTCTGCGATTTAGCAAGGTGGTCATCAAACATAAAAAGAGCTTTCCGAAGAAAGCTCTTTTGTTCGCTTAGTATGAGATTACATCATACCCGGCATACCGCCGCCCATGCCGCCCATCGGCATTGCAGGTGCGTTTTCTGCAGGTTTTTCTGCTACAATCGTTTCGGTCGTGAGCACCATCGACGCGATGCTTGCCGCATTCTGAAGTGCGGAGCGCGTTACTTTGGCAGGGTCTACGATACCTTCTGCGATCATGTCTACATATTCTTCCGTCAAAGCATTGAAGCCAATACCTTTAGCGGATTTTTTCACGTTTTCTACAACGATGGAACCTTCGAGGCCTGCGTTGTTTGCGATCTGACGAACAGGTTCTTCGATCGCACGTTTTACGATCTCGATACCCGTTTTTTCGTCACCCGTTGCTTCGAGCGTATCGAGTACAGGGATGATATCGATGAACGTCGTGCCACCGCCTGCTACGATACCTTCTTCAACTGCCGCACGCGTTGCGTTGAGCGCGTCTTCGATGCGGAGTTTTTTCTCTTTCATTTCAACTTCCGTCACAGCACCTACTTGGATAACTGCTACACCGCCCGACAATTTTGCAAGGCGTTCCTGAAGTTTTTCTTTATCGAATTCGGACGTCGTTTCAGCGAGCTGAACTTTGATCTGTGCAACACGTGCTTTGATCTGTTCGAGGTCGCCTGCACCGTCAACGATCGTCGTTTCATCTTTGGAGATGCGTACCTGACGTGCGCTGCCGAGGTCGAATACTTCGACTGTGTCGAGTTTGCGGCCGAGGTCTTCCGTGATGACCGTTGCACCCGTAAGTGTTGCGATATCTTCGAGCATTGCTTTGCGACGGTCGCCGAAGCCCGGTGCTTTTACTGCAACAGCGCGGAACGTACCGCGGAGTTTGTTGACAACGAGCGTTGCAAGCGCTTCGCCTTCTACGTCTTCAGCGAGGATCATGAGTTCTTTGCCCTGCTGAACGACTTTTTCGAGGATCGGGAGAAGATCAGCGATCGCACCGATCTTACGGTCCGTTACCAAAATGTACGGATTGTTGAGGACTGCTTCCATTTTATCCGTATCCGTTACCATGTACGGGGAGATATAACCGCGATCGAACTGCATACCTTCTACAACGTCGAGGCTCGTGCCCATACCTTTCGATTCTTCAACCGTGATAACGCCGTCTTTGCCGACTTTTTCCATTGCTTCTGCAATGAGGTTGCCTGTTGCTTCATCAGCAGCCGAGATCGATGCGACCTGTGCGATCGCTTCTTTCGTTTCGACTTGCTGTGCATTTTTCTGGATCTCTTCAACGAGAGCTTCTACTGCTCTGCTGATACCTTTGCGGAGAACCATCGGGTTCGCACCTGCCGCTACGTTGCGCATACCTTCACGGATCATAGCCTGTGCAAGAAGCGTAGCCGTCGTCGTACCGTCACCTGCAACGTCATTCGTTTTCGTTGCAACTTCGCGTACGAGCTGTGCGCCCATGTTTTCGAACGGATCTTCGAGCTCGATATCGCGAGCGATCGTCACACCGTCATTCGTGATCATCGGAGCACCGAATTTTTTCTCCAATACAACGTTGCGGCCTTTCGGTCCAAGCGTAACTTTTACTGCATTTGCCAATGCGTCTACACCTCTGCCGAGGGCACGACGCGCATCTTCGTTAAACAAAATTTCTTTTGCCATTATGTAATCCTCCTAATTGTTTTTCTTTACGCCAAAACTGCGAGAACATCGCGTTCACGAACGACAACATATTCTTTGCCGTCGTGTTTGACTGTCGTTTCCGCATATTTCGAGAATACGACGCGGTCACCGACTTTGAGTTCCATTTCCATGTATTCACCGTTTGTATTTCTTTCGCCTTTGCCTACTGCAACAACGATGCCTTCCTGCGGTTTTTCTTTTGCAGAATCCGGAAGCACGATACCGCTTGCCGTTTTTACTTCAGCTGCACCGATCTCGATCGCAACTCTGTCTCCCAATGGTCTAATCATGGATTATACCCTCCTTTTATTCGATACCTGTATGGTGATTGGTTTTTTCTTATTAGCACTCTCTGTCCACGAGTGCTAATCACATGATTTATATTATATAATTATGGCGCGAATTGCAAGCATTTTTTTCATTTTTCTCATTCTCTCTTATCTTCATCTCCTCATTTACCTGTTGTATGCTCTTATTATCGCTTGATTCCTTTTATTTTATTCATTTTATATAAAAAAAGAACGCCTCTTCATTAGAGTACGTTCTTCTTATATCGTATTATTTTTTGCCTGCCGAACGGACGATGGCTTCTGCGATATCTTTGATCGAACGACGTTTTGCCATGCTGTACTGCTGTATCTTGCGATACGCTTCCGCTTCGGAGAGCTGATAGGCTTCCATCAATATTCCTTTGGCACGGTCGAGGACTTTTCGCGTTTCGAGCGACACTTTAATATCCTCGAGTTCTTTTTCAAGGTCGGTAAATTCGCGGAATCTGGAGAGCGCGATCTCGATGGCAGGAAACAGACTTTCTTCTTTGATCGGCTTGACAAGATAGCCGAGCACGCCCGAATCTTTTGCCTTTTCGACGATCTCACTTTGGCTGAATGCTGTAAGCAAAAGAACGGGAGCCAGTTTTTCCTGCGAGATGATGGTCGCCGCGGCGATACCGTCCATCTCGGGCATCTTGATATCCATGATAACAAGATCGGGGCGTTCTTTTCGCGTGAGTTCTACCGCCTTTAATCCGTTGGAGGCTTCACCGACGATCTCATGGCCTGCGTCTTCCAGCATCTCGCGCAAGTCCATGCGAATGATCGATTCGTTATCTGCAATTACGATCCTGAGTTCCTGCATCTTATCTGCCTCCCTTTCTTCGCGGTATTCTGATCTTGGCGCGTGTTCCGCCATCGCTGACGAGCGCAAATTCGCCACCCATATCATCTTCTATCAATGTGCGAATGATCTGCGTGCCAAGACTTTTGCGTTTACGTTTTTTTGTTTCTGCTTCACTCGGTAATCCGTTGCCGTTATCGTATATCTCGAGATAACAGCTGTCATCTGTCAGGCTGATGTTGATACCGATCGTACCTTCCATGCGGCCTTTGAAACCGTGTTCTATCGAGTTCTGCACCAATTCGTTGATAACGATGGCAAGATTGCTCGCTTGTTCGGACGGCAATATCGCCGTTTCACCGTCAAAAACGGTCTGTAATCTAAAATCGGGCGCAAGCATATTCTGCGCCAATAATTCCAAAATATTTTTGGCTACTTCGGCAATGTCGATCGACTCGGCATCTTGCTGTGACAAAAATTCATGTACGACAGAGATGCTCAAGATACGATTGATGCTTTCGTTCAAAGCCGCCTGCACTTGCTCGGAGTCTGCACGACGTGCCTGCATACGAAGAAGGCTTGCGATCGTCTGCAAGTTGTTTTTTACACGGTGGTGTATCTCTTGAATAACGGCCGACTTGATAAGTAGTTCTTTTTCTTTCTTTTTGATCTCCGTGATATCGGTAACGAGCACGATAACGCGCACGACCTTGCCGCCCGAAACGATGGGGATCGAACGCTGCGACAACATGATATTGCGGTACTTGATCTCTGCTGACTGCGGCATGTGACATTCTTCTGCCGCTTCGGCAAAACGAAGATTGAGCTGTCTTTCCGACAGATATCTTCCATTGAGCTGATAGACACCGAGAATACGATAAAGGCTCGTCGCGATATGATTATGACTGAATACCTTCCCCTTATCATCGGCTATCAAGATACCGTCGTTGGCAGACAAGGGTTGGAATGGGCCTTGTTTCGCCAATGTCGAGGCATTGCAGAGCATCTTGTATGCCGTGTCAAGACGGATCTCCGCTTCCTCCGTCATCTCGCGCTGTATCTCGAAGCTGACTGCCGCGAAGACGTTACCGTCTTGGTCGCGAAGCGGATACGCATGCATGCGCGCCATCTTGCCAAACGTCCATTCACGTTGACCGCACATCGCTTCGCCGTGCGTGATGACATGCCAAATAAGTGGTTCTTCTATTGCCGCTACCGTTTCACCTTGTACATTGGTTCGATATTGATAAAATATCGTATTCGGCATGACTTGTCTGACGATAGCGAATCTACCGTCACTGCGAGCACGCGTATAGACAGTGATCTGTCCTTGGCACAAATCACTTGCTACTTGGCAGACGATACCGAGCGTATGAAGAATATCTATTTGCTTTTCACTTACATTCGTTATGCTTCTGCATATCGCCGTTACTTCTGCCATGTTGTCACCTGTCTTTTCTCTGTATTATCGTTTGCCGAGCGGAAGCGACGGTACGCCGTTCAAATGAAGATCGGCAAATCGTCCTTCTTCATAGAGATAGTGCGCACGACAAGCGATCATCGCCGCATTGTCGGTACAAAGTATCTTGTTCGGATACGAAAATGCGATGCCCTTTTGAGCCGCCGCTTCGGTCAGCTTTTCGCGAAGCATCGTATTTGCCGCAACTCCGCCCGCCAATACGAGCTGTTTTACCCCGCAGACTTCCATTGCCTGCATCGTTTTTTCTACCAAAACATCGAGTGCCGCCGACTGGAAGCTCGCCGCTACATCGGCAGGGTTGATCTCTTCGTTTTTCATTTTTTTGCTGTTGTGATAATTCAGCACAGCCGATTTCAATCCGCTGAAACTAAATTCAAAGCTCCCCTTTTCGCAGAGTGCTTTCGGGAACGGGATCGCATCGGGGTCGCCCTCTTTTGCCAATCGTTCCACTTCGGGGCCGCCCGGATACGGCAAACCCAATATACGTGCGACTTTATCGAACGCTTCTCCGACAGCATCGTCGCGCGTTTCGCCGAGAAGCTCGAACGTGCTGTAATCTTTTACATGAACGAGTGCCGTATGACCGCCTGATACGACGAGTGCCACGAACGGAGGCTCGAGCTGTTCGTTCTCCAAGAAGTTGGCAAAGATATGGCCTTCCAAATGATGTACACCAAGAAGCGGAACACCAAGTGAAAAAGCAAGTGCTTTCGCCGCCGATACGCCAACGAGGAGCGCACCGACAAGACCGGGTCCGTATGTGACACCAATGCCGTCAATATCATCAAGTGTAACGCCAGCCTCCGTCAAGCATTCTTCCAAAACAGGAAGTACATTTTCAATATGTTTACGTGAAGCGATCTCGGGCACAACGCCGCCGTATTTACGATGAAGCGGTACTTGCGAAGAAATGATATTCGCGCGTATCTTGCGACCGTCTTCTACAAGTGCGACCGACGTTTCATCACAGCTCGTTTCGATCGCCAATATCAATTTACCGCACTTTTTCGTCTGCTTTTCCACGTTACTCCTCCTCTCCTTCTTTCGTTACATCCAGATCCATCAAAATCGCATCCTCGCGATTGTCTTCATAATATCCCTTGCGCACACCGCATACCGTAAATCCCAGATTCCGATAGACGCTCTGTGCACGTTCGTTACTGCGGCGTACTTCGAGCATCAGCGTCTGTGCACCGCTTTCTCTTACGATATCGGCCATCGTCTTGACGAGCGCCGTACCGATACCGTATCCGCGATATTCGTCAAGCACTGCGACATTCGTTACATTGGCACTGTCCCAGATCATCCACATACCTGCATAGCCGACGACCTTACCGTCCGTTTCTGCGACAAAATAATGCGCAAGTGCATTCTCGTTGATCTCACGTTCAAATGATTCTCTGCTCCACGGCATTGAGAACGAAGCCTCTTCTATCACACAGACCGCGTCGATATCGCCCACTGTCATCGGACGAACGATATATGCTACACTTGTTTCCCGTGTCGTTTTTCCCATAACACTTCTGCCTCCGCTCGTCTGATATAGAGCGGTTCCAGCTCTATCACATCGTCTGCCTGTCCGCTTGCCAATCGCACCTCAGCGCAGAGTGCCACGCTTGCCGCACGCGGTGCAAAAAGATGCGGCGGTGCTTGTCTTACATTACCCGTCAAAAAACTTGCATCACGGATCGCCTGTCTTTCACCGACGACAAGGCACGGCTCACCGAGCGCGCGAAG
>JAFSAX010000156.1 GCA_017442105.1 Selenomonadales bacterium
GGTAATTTCTGCAAGTCTTTTCGTCTTGACATTCTCCAAAATAAAATCTGTCTGTATGTGTAAAAACTGCGCAAAGCATGGTATAATAATCGAAAGAAGTCTTGTCTTACAAGACTTCTCATTTTGCTGTTCGTGCTAACGCACGATTGTAGTATTATAAAGCGATTCTATGAAGATATTCTTTTCGTTATCGTTTGATGACGAATGATAGATGAGTGGTGAGTGTATATGATGATGCTTGCAGATATCATTGCAGATCTGGAGAAGAAGTTAAAACGTGATCGATTCGTGCATACGCGCGGTGTTGCCGAGGTGTCTGTTCGTCTGGCGAGGCTGTATGGTGCAGACGAGCAGGAGGCGGAACTTGCAGCGTGGCTTCACGATTGTGCGAGAGTGTATCCGACGAGCGCGCTTATCGAGGAGTGTGTACGTCGTGATATTCCTGTTACATCACTTGACAGACGATCTCCGATCCTGTTGCACGCACCGCTTGGCGTATATCTGGCAAAACACATATACGGAGTAGAAAATGAATCGGTATTGGATGCGATCGCTTATCATACGGTCGGCAGAGAACAGATGACGACGCTTGAGCGTATCGTTTATCTTGCCGATATGATAGAACCGAGCAGGGATTATGATGGTGTGGAGCTTCTGCGCAAACTGGCAGAGGAGGATCTGGCGCGTGCAATGGTTGCCGCGTTCGATCAGTCTATCGCGCACGTGATCCGCTGTGGAGGACTTCTTCATCCGAATACCATTTTGGCACGAAATGAGTTGTTGATGAATGGATGATAACAGACGCGTAGTCAGAAGGAAGGTGCGCGGTAAGAAAAAACCGCTTCTAAAGCGATTGCGATGGAAGCGTGTATTCGTTGCACTGGCTGTTCTGGCGATGGTTATATGGGGCATCGGTATGGCTTGTAATTGGGCATACCATGCGGTAAGAGATACAATGGGAATAGAAACGACTGTGGAGGAAACAGCTTCTACAGAGCCTGTACAGGTGGTTGAAGAGCCTGTCACGGTGCCGACACGCGCAGTGCCTATGTGGAGTGCGAGTGCACTTGCTTCGGCAAATGCCGAGAAAAAGATGACAGCATCACAGCAGACGATCAATGTACTGTTTCTCGGTGTTGATGATACAGCCGAGGAGGGATATTATGCGCAGGCAGACAGCGCGGTACTCTTTATTGTGGATACCGAGGCAGAAACGGCGGCGATGATATCGATTCCGTCTGATACGCGGATACCGCTTGAGGGACGGACGGAAGCTGTTGCACTCAGGGATATCTATCGGCAGGGCGGTACGCCGCTTGCGCTTCGTATGGTAGAAGGATATCTCGGCATTACGATCCCGTATTATGCGACGGTCGATCATGCGGTATTTACGCAGGTGATAGACGAGCTTGGCGGTATCGACTTGTATGTAGAAAAGAATATGGCATATACTGATTCGTACGATGGCTTTACGATCGATCTAAAAAAAGGATATCAGACGCTCGATGGCGAAAAAGCACAGCAGTATATTCGTTATCGTGATCCCGATCTTGGGGAGTTTGGTCGTATGAAGCGTCAGCAACGATTGGTGAAGGCTATCATAGATCAACACGCAACGTTCGGTACGATGTTTGATGTGCCGTCTATCTTATCTATCTTGGACGAGCAGTCGGATACGAATCTGACGTTCTATCCGCTTCTTCGCATTGCAAATGTATTGTCGGAGTATCAGCCTGATATGATGCTTGGAGAGATATTGCCGGGACAAACGCAGTCTGATGCGCAAGGAACATACTGGGGCGTTGATCCCGGTAAGGTCGATGAGATGTTTCACCGTATCTTTAAGATAGAGTTGCCACCACAAGAAGAGAAGGTACCTGAACCGACACCCGCACCGATACAGGAAGAGGCAAAAAACGAAGATAAAAAAGAGTCTGAAACGACAACAAATAAAACAGAAGGTTAAAGGAGTGTCATAATGACGACTGAAAAAAGCTTGAAACAAATGATTGCAGAAGCTGCATCCGACAAAAAAGCGCAGGATATCGTGTTCATCGATATGCAGAATGTGTCGCTTGTAGCAGATTATTTTATTATTTGCAGTGGTACGTCTGTACCGCAGGTAAAGGCGATCGCCGATAATATTGAAGAAAAATTGCAGGAAGCAGGCCACCAGGCTATCCATCGCGAGGGCTATCGTGAAGGTCGCTGGGTGCTTCTTGATTACGGTACGTGTGTTGCGCATATCTTCTTGACAGAAGAACGTGAGTTCTATCATTTGGAACGTTTGTGGGGCGATGCACCGCAGGAAGTATATGAAGAAGAGGCAAGTCTTATATGGAAAAAATGATTTCGGAGAAGTTGCAGCCGAGTACGGTAAGAGTACTGAAGGCTGTTCGTGAGAGCGAGATCGGTACGTTCCTCGATGCGGGAACGGGTAATACATCCGATGATATTTTACTCCACAAACAACAGCAGACAAGCCCTGTTGCGATCGGTGATGAGGTGAAGGTATTCCTCTATCGCGATCCGAAAGGTCGTTTGACGGCGAGTATGCGTGTGCCGAAGATGCGCGAAGGGCAGGTTGCGCGTGTGCGTGTTATCAATACATCGCGTGACGGTGCGTTCGTTGATGTCGGTGCAGAGCGCGGTATCTTTATGCCGTTCGCAGGGATGCGCGGTCGTGTCAAAGAAGGCGATCTTGTATGGGTACTCTTGTATTCGGATAAGTCGGGCAGATTGGCTGTGACGATGGAAGTAGAAGATGCGCTTCGTCGTGCATCTCGTTCGGCAGAAGGTGTAGAACGCGGTACGAAGGTCACAGGTTCGCTCTACAATTACGGCGATAACGGTGCGTTCCTCTTTACGAAGGAACGTTATATTGCGTTTCTCCATTTTGATGAAATGACATATCGTCCGAAAGTCGGCGAGGAGATCGAAGTTCGCGTGACGTTCGTTCGCGAAGACGGTCGTATCAATGTATCGATGCGTCAGCAGAAAGAGCTTGCGATGGATACGGATGCCGAAACGATCTTGAAGATGTTGACGGAACGCGGCGGTAAGATGCCGTACAGCGACGATACGTCGGCTGATGTTATCAAGGCGAAATTCCAGCTCAGTAAAAGTGCATTCAAACGTGCGCTCGGTCGATTGATGAAGAGCGGCAAAGTTGAACAAAAAGATGGTTGGACACACCTGAAAGAACAGTAAAATATACGTATGAAAAGAAACGGTATGATTTCGGTCATATCGTTTCTTTTTTGTTTAAAACAATATGTGCGAAGAGATTTGACGTAAGCTTCACATTTTTTGTATTTTGGATTTCACATACGGATTCTAGAATGATACTTGTAGCAAAGAGATACAAAATAAAGAGATGTTTGAAAGGGGAAGATGAGATGAAGAAGATTATTACTATGGTGATGCTTGCTGTTATGGCAATGTTTGCTTTAGCGGGATGCGGAGGTAATGCGAACACGACGGGTTCGGTTTCTA
>JAFSAX010000157.1 GCA_017442105.1 Selenomonadales bacterium
CTGGAAGGTGCAGGCGTGATCGAAAAGGACAGCATATATATCGCGCCGTACTCGAATGAATGGCACCTGCACCACTCTGAAGAGTGGTTTAAGCGGTACGTAGAAGAGTACTGTGATAAGGTAGATGACTTGCAGGTCGGTGACTTCGTGCTCTATCAGTACGGCCGCTGTATAAGTCATGGCGCGGTCTATGTCGGTAATAATGTGGTGTGTCATTCACTTGTCGATCAAGGCTGTGTACTGACTGATATGGACGATGTGATGTTTTACGACCGCAAAGGCAAGAGCCGCGTGCGTGGATATTATCGGTATCGGGGTGATTAGATGGGCTTTTTGAGTAAAAATATCGTCACTCGTGAAGAGAAAATATCTGCCTTCTCGGTCAATACGGCCGAATATGGCGCTCCTGTCATGGAGATCCTCGGTACGACACGTATCAGTGGCAACGTCATTTATTACGATGATTTTACGGCACACGAGCACCGAGAGACACAGCGCACCGGCAAAGGCGGCGGCAGTAAGACGACTAATATCTCATATACATATACCGTTGCAGTCATTTTGGGTCTGTGTGAAGGGCCTGTTGGCGGCATCGGCAAGGTGTGGATCGGGAAAGAGCTGTATACGTATCCGAACGAGGCGATACAGCTGACGCTGTTTAAAGGGACTGCCGAGCAGTCACCGTGGAGCTATCTGACAGGCAAGCATCCCGATAAGGCACTCTCGTATCCGAATCTGGCATATATGGCAGGCGTTATCGATCTCGGCAACAGCGGCAGTATGCCGACGTACAATTTCGAAGTCAAAGGTAAGCTACTTTCGACGGGCGATGGAATCGATGTCAACCCTGCCGACTATATCGTGTACATCTTGGATAAGGTCGGTATGGGCGATATTGCGATCGATGGGATAGACAACTACCGCGCTTATTGCAAGGCGGCAGATCTGCTGATCTCCACACCGAGCGATGCATCAGGCACGCAAGAAGCACGTGAGATCATCAACGATATTGCATCGCTGACGAATGCGTATGTATTCTGGTCGAACGATCGATTCAAGATCGTACCGCTTGCCGACAGGCCCGTCGGTACATGGCAGCCGAATACGACGATCCTGTACGATCTGACGATCGATGATCTTATCCCGCAGACGGGTGGTGCGGCCGTCACGTACAGCAGGAAAGACAGCAGTGAGATCCACAATCGCTTTACGGTCGAATTTTTGAACCGAGCGAACGGATACGAGAAAGAAAGTGTGTCGTATGAGGATACGGCCGACATCATCGATCACGGTGTACGGCAATCATCGACAGTCAAGGCACACTACATCTACACGAAGGCACGTGCTGTTAGAATCGCCGAAGAGATGGCACGGAAGAACAAATATGAGCGGAATAAATATACATTCAAACTCGACTGGGCGTTTTGCAGGCTTGAAGTCGGAGACCTTGTGACGCTGACAGATACTGCAATCGGTCTCGACAAGGTCGTTGTCTGCATCGATAGTGTGACAGAGGCGGCAGATGGTCTCTTGACGTTCACTGCGATCAGCCGCGCTC
>JAFSAX010000158.1 GCA_017442105.1 Selenomonadales bacterium
GATGTAGAGCGATTGATCGAACGTACAAGCCCGAAACGTCAGATGCTCTTTTTCTCGGCGACGATACCGCAGCCGATCCGTGACTTGAGCACATACTATATGAAACGTCCTGCTCAGCTTGAGATCACAGGCGAGCAAGTAACACTTACGAATATTCGCCAGCGTGTCATTACGATCAGTGAGGACCGTAAGCTCGACAAGCTGTGTGCGCTTATCAATGAAAGTCAGCCGTATTTGGCGATCGTATTCTGTCATACGAAAGCACGTGCCGAAATGGTAGGCGATGCGCTTTTGCAGCGTGGTTATGCTGTTGATACGCTTCATGGCGACTTGTCGCAAGCAAGACGACTTCAGGTCATGCGCAATTTCAGCAAGGCGAAACTCCAGATCCTCGTTGCGACCGATATTGCGTCGCGCGGTCTTGATGTAGAAGGTGTTACGCACGTATTCAATTATGATATTCCACGCGATACGGAAAGCTACATCCATCGTATCGGCAGAACGGGTCGTGCCGGTCAGCTCGGTGAAGCGGTGACGTTCGTCAATGACAGTCAGCGTTATTATCTCGGCAAGATCGAACAGAATATCAGACAGACGCTTGATAAAGAAGCGGCAAAAGCAAAAACGAAACCGCAGGTGAAGAAAGAAACAGTGAAGGAAGAGCCGAAAGAAAAAGCGGTAAAAGACAAACCGAAAACAGTGGCTCCGTATAATCCGTTCGATCGCAAGGCGAAAAAGAAAAGCCATCGAGGCAACGATAATCGCAGTAACCGTCGTCCGAAAGCAGAACGCGGTGGCAGACGTACAAGACAAGGTAAATAGAAGAAGATCCCATCAATGCAATGTATTGATGGGATTTTTTTGTATGTATGGTATGGCGCGCTTTGTTTTTATCCAAAATAAGGAGAGGATAACAGAGGGCGGTGGCAGATATATGGATAAAAAAAGAAGAAATTTTTCGGTATCGTTTCTGATCGTGGCGCTTCTTTTTACATGGGCGTTCAATCGGTGGTTTTATGAGCCGTATCTTACGGCAAAGACAGAGGTCACATACAGCGATTTTCTTGCGAAGCTCGATAGCGGTGAGATAGAGAAAGTCACACTGACAGACGGGCGCATCATCTTCTTTACGAAAGAAACGGAAGATACAGTGCGAGAAGTGAAGAGTACAGTTGCGATCGCGGATGACCAACTGGTAGAGCGGCTTATCGCAGCAGGGGTGTCATTCGGTGCGAGAGAGGAAACGGAAAGTTTTCTCGATACCTTGATCGGATGGTTATTACCGATCGTTCCGCTATTGTTGTTGTGGTACTTTATCTTTACGCGAATGAGCGGTGGTAGTACGATGTCATTCGGACGAAGTAAGGCGAAGGAGATAGAGGGAGAATTACTTGGTGTGCGGTTCGCCGATGTGGGCGGTGTCGGTGAAGCTGAGGTGGAACTGAAGGAGATCATTGCCTATTTAAAAGAACCCGAACGATTCCAAGCGATGGGCGCGCGGATGCCGAAAGGGGTACTTCTGGCAGGTCCTCCCGGTACGGGCAAGACGCTGTTGGCGAAGGCGACGGCAGGCGAAGCCGGTGTACCATTCTTCTTTTTAACAGGGTCCAGTTTTGTTGAGATGTTCGTCGGCGTTGGAGCGGCTCGAGTACGTGATCTATTTAAACAGGCACAGCTCAAATCGCCGTGCATCATCTTCATTGATGAGATCGATGCCATCGGTCAAAGCCGCATGACGGGACGTATCGGTGGAAACTCGGAGCAGGAGAATACACTCAACCAACTGCTTGCGGAGATGGACGGATTCGAAGCGAATTCGGGTGTTATTATCATGGCGGCAACGAATCGTCCCGAGATACTTGATCCTGCGCTTGTGCGCCCCGGTCGATTTGATCGTCAAGTACAGGTGCTGTTGCCGACAGAGGAAGGACGATTGGATATTCTTGGTATCCATGTGAAGAAGATGCGTCTTGATAGGACGGTCGATCTTCGAAGAATTGCAAAAGTTACGGTTGGTTTTTCGGGCGCGGAGCTTGCCAATATTGCAAACGAAGCGGCTCTGATGGCTGTGCGAGACGGTCGTACGGAAGTGAATATGCACGATTTTGATACGGCTATTGAACGTGTCGTGGCAGGTATGCGTCGCAGGGCACCGCTTTCCGATGAAGTGCGGGAGAAGGTTGCTTATCATGAGGTCGGTCATGCGCTTGCGGCCTACTATCTGCCCAAGATGGACAAGGTGCATAAGATCAGCATTATTCCGACGGCCAAAGGTGCTCTTGGGTATACGATGCAGCTGCCTGCTGATGAAAGGTATCTCTTGGGTGAGGAGGAACTAAAAAATCAGATAGCCGTTCTGCTCGGAGGTCGTGTTGCAGAAAAAATCGTATTCGGCGAAGTGTCGAGCGGTGCTTCGAACGATCTACTTCGTGCCACGATGTTGGCTAGACGCATGGTCATGGAGTTTGGTATGTCGGATATCCTCGGAGCAGTGCGATATGCCGAGGAGCGGGGCGCATATTTGGCGGGAGAGATGACCGTAAGACGTGATATTGCACCGCAGACGATGCGGCTTATTGATTGCGAAGTAAAGCGTATCATTGAAGATAGTCAGGCACGTGTGGAAGATCTGCTGAAAGAACATCGCGCTGTTATGGAAGAAGTCGCACATAGGTTGCAGCAAGAAGAGATCATATCGGGTGATGAACTTGAAAAGATAGCGGAAGGGAGATGACCTTCCGCTATCTTTCTGTTTGTGAGAGGAAACTGCGCATCGTAAGATAATAAGAAATGGCAAGCGGTATACAAGCGAATGTCCATGACAGTGGTGACGATAGGCACAGTCCGCTGTATCCGAAATAAGATGCGATCACGATGGCGGAGAAGATGCGCACAGCAAGTTCGATAAAGCCCGATAACGTAGGAATTACGTTTTTACCAAGACCTTGCAGGGTATACCGATAGATGAAAAGAAGCGATAAGACAAAGTAGGCAAGGCTTGTGCGATTGAGATATATTTGTGCAAGCTCGATAACGTCTTGTTCACCGCTTCCGACGAACAAGCTGACGAGCCAAGGTCCATAGGTCGTGTTGATAAGTCCGATGCCGAGGGCGAAGGAAATTGATATACGGATACAAGCGCGGACACCGTCTGCGATACGGTCAAGTTTTTTGGCACCGAAATTTTGCGCTGTATATGCTGCCATTGTCATACCGAACGACATCATTGGCATAGTGGCTATGGCATCGATCTTTTGTGCCGCGGAATAAGCGGCAATTGCCGTTGTGCCGAATTGATTGAGTGATGTCTGCAAGATAATAGAGCCAATGGCGACGATAGAGGATTGAAAAGCCATACTGAGTCCTGCACGAAGATGCGATAGCCAAAAGGGCAGAGGAGGGAACCAATCTTGTTTTTGAAACCGAAAGAGCGTATCACAGCGAAGAAAGTAGACGAGATAGATGAGAGCTGTCAAAAAAATAGCAAGAATCGTAGCGAGTGCCGCGCCTGCGATCCCCCAACCGAATCCGAGCAAAAAAGTCAGCTCAAGCACGACGTTCAGCACGGTCGAGAGAAGCAGAAACAAGAGCGGTGTGCGGCTATCGCCGAAGGCGCGGCTGAGATTAGATAAGAGATTGAGCAATAAGAAGGCACTTGTACCTGCGCAGATGATCGTCAAGAATACACTTGCATCGGAGAGTATTTCTGGTGGTGTCTGCATCCATTCGAGAAGCGGACGCGACAAGAGCATGGAGCCGATCGTCAGAAGCACAGAGAAAATAAACGACAACAACAGACCTGTTGCCATGCTTTGGCGTACCTTATCCATATCGCCTGCACCGTAATGATGACCTGTGATAATAGCGAACCCGTTCGTCAGACCCATCACGGTGCCGATCAAGAGGAACATAAGACTGCCTGTTGAGCCGACTGCGGCAAGTGCATTGACGCCAAGCGTACGGCCGACGATCAACGTGTCGATAAAACTGTACATCTGCTGCAATATATTACCAATGATAAGCGGGATCGTGAAGAACAAGATCAAGCGAAACGGAGAACCGATAGTCATGTTTTTCATAGCTGTACTCCTGTTTTGGCAACATTATTATCGTTAGTATCACAAGATAAAGTTCTCTTAAATCACGCATTTTTTGGGAAAAGTCCGTGATATAGCAGTATGATTTATTCATCCGAAAAAGACGGGCAGAAAATAAAGCAGGGGAAACTTATTTTATGTCGAATTTTAATTCATAATAAATTTACGTGGAAAGAAGATGAGTATCATGATTCGTAATTTTTTAGATGAATTCAAGAAGTTTGCTATGCGCGGTAACGTCATGGACATGGCAGTCGGTGTTGTTATCGGTGCTGCTTTCAGCAAGATCGTATCGTCGTTCGTTGAAAATGTAATGATGCCGCCGATCGGTCTTTTGATGGGAAAGATCGATTTTTCGAATCTGTTTATCAATTTGTCTGATAAAGAAGTGGCAACGCTTGCTGAAGCCAAAGCTGCCAATGTACCTGTCTTGGCGTACGGTATGTTCATCAACTCGGTGATCGACTTTTTGATCGTTGCTTTTGCTGTATTTGTTGTTGTTCAACAGATGAATCGTTTGCGTCGTGAACCGGAACCCGCACCGGCACCTGAACCGCGCAAATGCCCGTTCTGCCAAATGGTTATTGATGATGCGGCAACGAGATGTCCGCATTGTACTTCTTCCTTGGAGAAAAGTGCGTAACGCATAACGGACGGAAGGGGTCTTTAAAACGGTGAAACGTAATCATATGAAATATATTTTTCAGACTATCTGCGCACTCTGTTGTTGGCTGTTCTTGGTGCCAATAGCGGAGTGCGCTCCGTTTGATGATCTGACTGCACAAACGGCGATCCTTGTCGATGCACGAACGGGTGAAGTTTTGTACGAGAAAGATGCGGATAAACGTATCTATCCTGCCAGTACGACGAAGATGATGACGGCTATCTTGGCGATCGAAAACGTAAATCCGCTTAAACTCACGACAGTCAGCGATCATGCGGCGAAAACAGAAGGTTCGTCTGCACAGCTTCGTGCGGGCGACCGTATTCAGATGCAAGACTTGCTGTACGGATTGATGCTGTCATCGGGCAACGATGCGGCAGTCGTTATCGCGGAACATATCGACGGTTCGGAAAAAGCCTTCGCCGAGCGTATGACGAAGAAAGCGCATGCTATCGGTGCAACGAAAACGCATTTTACCAATGCGAACGGCTTGCCTGATGAAGAGCATTATACAACGGCAAGAGATCTTGCTAAGATCGCTTCGTATGCGTATCAGAACAAGCGGTTCAAACGAATCGTAAAGATGCAGAAACGGTCGATACGTATCAGTAATACAGGGCGCGTTATTAAGCTGTGTAATACGAATCAACTGCTTGGCATGATGAGTGAATGTGACGGGATCAAAACAGGTACGACACGTGCCGCAGGACAGTGTCTTGTTGCATCTGCTACAAAGGGAAAGACATCTTTGATCGCTGTTGTGATGAAAGTAGAAAACGGTAAGCGTTGGCAAGAAGCCAAACGATTGTTGGAGTACGGTTTTGATAAGAAAATGAAGAAAATAGGCAAGAAAGCAAGAAAGAAAAAAGCTGCATAAAACGATAAAAAGAGAGGAAACGCAAGATAAGCGTTTTCTCTCTTTTTA
>JAFSAX010000159.1 GCA_017442105.1 Selenomonadales bacterium
GAACAGCTTCGTTAAGTTTACCGCATCTTGGTCAAAGTCGCCCAGCCATTGATACTTCAGGAAACCGTTATCACGCAGGCTCCATTGACGACGGCAATAATGGAAGCTCCAATCATTGCCCTCACGCGGAAAATCAATCCACTCGGGATGACCAAACTCATTGCCCATGAAGTTCAGATACGCTTCGCCTGCGGCCGCAAGCGTAAACAGGCGGATCATCTTATGAAGTGCGATCGTGCGATCGATCACAGGCGTATGGCAAGCCTTGTCCATATCGGTATACATATGCGCATCTGCCAAACGGAAGATCATCGTCTTGTCACCAACAAGTGCTTGGTCATGGCTCTCTACATATGCGACCGTATTCTCGCCAGGGCGACGCAGACACATGTTGCCCCACATCTGACCGAGATTCCAATCTTCGTCTTTCTGCTCTTTTACCGTCTTGACCCACATATCGGGAAGCCCCATACCCAAACGGTAATCAAATCCGATACCGCCGTCTTCGATTGGCAAGCACATACCCGGCATGCCCGACATGTCTTCCGCGATCGTGATCGCCTCAGGCTTCACTTCGCGAATAAGCTCATTGGCAAGCTGTAAGTATGTGATAGCTTCCGTATGCGTATTGAGCGAGAAATATTTATTGTCATTGTCAAAATTCGAACCCAAGCCATGGTCATGGTAGAGCATCGACGTGATACCATCGAAACGGAATCCGTCAAAGTGATATTCCGTCATCCAGAATGCCAAGTTCGACAAGAGGAAGTGGATAACCTCATCCTTGCCATAGTTGAAACACTTCGTTCCCCATGCAGGATGATCACCTTTTGCACCGCTGTGGAAGAACTGCCATTCAGTACCGTCGAACATATTGATGCCCTCTGCCGTATTTTTTACTGCATGAGAATGAACCACATCCAATAATACACGCATACCCAATTTATGCGCACGGTTTACCAAATATTTCAGATCCTCGGGCTCACCGAACCAACTCGATGCCGCGAAGAAATTCGCTACCTGATAACCGAAACTGCCGTAATACGGGTGTTCCATGATCGCCATCAACTGGATCGCATTGTAGCCTGCCTTCTTGATGCGCGGCAACACATATTGTGCAAACTCACGATAACTGCCGACCTTGCCTTCTTCCTGTGCCATGCCGACGTGCGCTTCATAGATATACAGCGTCTGAGCAGGTTTGAACTTCTCGTCCGACCACTCGAACACTTTGCGATTGTCTACGACCTCTGCGCACCATGTCACAGAATCCTTATCTTGTACCACGCGACGAGCATAAAGCGGAATATGCGTCGTTCTTTCCATATTCGCATCAACGACCGTCTTGACTTTACAACCATGCCAGAGCGCATCGTCACCCTTCAAGACAAGCTCCCAGACACCGCCATCCAGACGTGTCATCGGATGCTCCGTCAGATTCCAGTCATTGAACTCACCTGTCAAATATAACTGATGCGCACTCGGCGCCCACTCGCGATATACCCACTCACCATCTAAATGATGAATGCCAAAATAATGATGTCCATTCGCAAACTCTTTCAGCGTGCCACCCTTCGGCAAAAGACGTTTTTTCGTATCCTCGTATAACTTCATGCGAAGCTCAATATCCGACTCAAACGCCTTCAACTGTGGATTCAACTCCAAAATTCGATACATACAACATCACCTTCTCCGAAACAAAATCTTACATTCATGTAAACAAGGCAAACCACAAAAAGAATGCCTCATTATACACTTCTTATAATTATACCAATAAAAACGCATTTTTACAATAGCGGTAATATATAACAAAACAGGATGCTGCTCGCATCCTGTTTTTATCATTATTCTTATTTACCGAGTTCGTCAATGGCTTGTTTGATCTTAGCTGCCATGCCGTATACTTTTTTCTGCGGGATCGCGCAGATCGCGATACGGATACCGCCCGCGAGCGGTACTGCGAAGATATAGTCGTCGTGAAGACGGTCGCAAACAGCCTCTGTATTTTTTGCGGGGATCGTCAGGAAGAAACCTGCACGATACGGGAGCATCGTAAGGCCACATTCCGCCGCTTCTTTCATGAATACATCTGCTCTGCCGCGAATCGACTGATAGAAGCTTTCACGTTCACTATTGAGGCGTGCTTTGAGTTCAGGATCGTTGTTGATCGCTTGGAGCGTGTACTGCGCACTGCGGTTGATGTTCGACCACGTTGCACGACTGCTGTACTGGTTGATGTCAACGAATTCTTGGATGACATCTTTGTTCGAGGAGATACCGATGATAGCACCTGTTCTCTGACCATACATCGTATATCCCTTGGACATACTGAATGCCATGAGCACCAATAAGTTGTCGGGAAGGTTTTCGAATTGTTTCATAAAGTCACGTGCCTTGTCACCTGCATAGTCGAGATATGCAATATCGACCACAAGAATGACTTTTTTCGACGGTTTTTTCGCCGCTTCTCTCAAGACCCACATAACGTGTTCCCAGTCACCTTCCGTTAAGCTGTAACCTGTTGGATTGTGTGCAGGTGTATTGAGGATCACCAGGAGATTGTCTTGTTTTGTAAGAATTTGATTCGTTTTTCCCATGAACGACATAACGTCGAAATTCATTTCTTCGTCGAACAGTCTGAACGTATCGAATTTGCGAAGAAGATCACGGCAGAATACTTTGTACGGGCCCCAATACCAATCGGACGTCAAGACCGTATCGTTTTCTTCTGTATAGTTCCAGATCGCATGATGGATAGCACCTGCGCCGCCCGAGGTAGCTACTGCTTCGATATACGCATTCGGTTTAGCATCACCGAATGTCAAATCAATGACCGTATCAAGATACGCAGGAAGTCCCGCGATCGGCGCATAGCCAACGAACTCATTCGTCGGTATCTTGCGATACGTTTCCTCTACAACAGGGATACAAGCCAATTTTTCATCATCGTTCATATAGGCACCGATCGTTGCATTAACGACCTTGTCTTTGCCCACCTCTTTAACTGCCGCATTCGCTGCCGCATTTGCACCAAAAATATTATCTTGCGCAACCTTGCCTTTTGCATGGTTCGCTGCCACACTCATCATCATACTGTTTTCCTCCTTATCATCGCAGCAGTTTTCTTGCGTCTGCCACATACCTACATTATATTCTGTGAAAACATTTGTACTCCTGCCATTTTTTTAAGTATTCAAGTATACACAAGAAGTATACAAGTATACATTAAACTTGGCATAAGAAAAGCAGGGATGCTTCCCTGCTTTTATCGTTTATCTTATTGACCGAAGAAGTTTTTGTGGATGATCTGGACAGCTTCTTTTACTTTTGTGCCTTCTACCAAGCAAGAGATGCTGATCTCGGATGTGCTGATGATCTCAATGTTGATACCTGCTTCAGCGAGCGAACCGAACATTTTTGCTGCGATACCCGGGCTGCCGAGCATACCTGCACCAACGATCGATACTTTTGCAACGTTTTCTGCATACGTTACGCCTGCTGCATGAATTTTTTCTGCAACAGCTTCTGCCGTTTTCTTAGCCTGTGCCAAGTCATCGAGAGATACCGTGAATACCATGTCAGTGATATTCGTTTCTGCCGTACGAATGCTCTGTACGATCATGTCTACTGCAACATTGTCTGCAGCGAGTGCGGAGAAAATGCTGTGTGCTACGCCCGGCGTATTCGGTACACCCAAAATAGCGATTTTGGCAACATCACAATCGTGTGCTACACCTGTAATTGCATGATTTTTATCTTCCATCGTATATTCCTCCCTAATAATCGTTCCCGTATCCGTCGTAAATGTCGAGCGAACATGAATCGGAATGTTATAATGTTTACCCATTTCTACGGCACGCGGCTGCATAACGCCCGCACCGAGTCTTGCAAGTTCAAGCATCTCAAGATACGTTACTTCTTGCATTTTGAGTGCGCCTTTTACGACACGCGGGTCAGTCGTGTAGACACCGTCAACGTCCGTGAAGATCTCGCACACATCTGCTTTGAGCGCGCCTGCAAGTGCTACCGCCGATGTATCAGAACCACCGCGGCCGAGCGTCGTGATGTCGCCGAGATCGTTCGCACCTTGGAAACCTGCAACAACAACGATTTTGCCTTTTTCAAGCTCATCGAATACACGCTGCGGTTCGATGCCCATGATCTTACCTTTTGTATGTACGTTGTTCGTACGCATACCGACCTGCGGACCGGTAAGCGAGATGGCATCATGACCGAGTGTTTTGAACGCCATAGCAAGAAGTGCGATCGATACCTGTTCACCCGTGGAAAGAAGCATATCCATCTCACGCGTGTAGAGGTACGGTTCTTTTGCAATGCCCTTCGCCAATGTGATCAATTCATCCGTCGTATCGCCCATTGCCGATACAACGACAACGATTTTATCATCTTCATTTTTTTCATTCAAAATACGTTTGGCAACATTCATGATCTTCTCGGTCGTAGCAACCGAGCTGCCGCCGAATTTTTTAACTATTAACGCCATGTCGATCCCCCTAAACAATAAAACAATCAGAGTTACCATGTTTACATTCGCGCAAAAATCCTAAAATCCTTTTGTATTCAAAGGTTTTTTACCATTTTTTTGTGTTTTTTCTTGTTTTTCTGCATTCTGTATACACCGTTACTCCTTTTTCGTATTTTCCTACACCGAACATAGACAATTCAACCTCGTTATGGTAGGTTTATAATAGATATGAGATTCAATAATATATTGCAAAGGAGTTATAACGAATGAACAACACTGTGATTCCTGTTGACCAAAAGCTCCCACTAATGCAGACGATTCCGCTCAGTTTGCAGCATCTGTTCGCGATGTTCGGCGCAACAGTCCTCGTACCGATCCTGTTCAACGTGAATCCTGCCACGATCCTTTTGTTTAACGGTATCGGAACACTTCTTTATCTTTTTATCTGCAAAGGAAAAGTCCCTGCTTATCTCGGTTCGAGTTTCGCTTTTCTATCGCCTGTTTTTCTCGTACTTCCACAGTACGGTTACGAGGCAGCACTCGGCGGCTTCATCGTAGTCGGTGCGATATTCTGTTTAGTTGCACTACTGATACGCAAGGTCGGAACCGCATGGATAGATGTCGTCTTCCCGCCTGCCGCAATGGGCGCGATCGTTGCCGTTATCGGACTTGAACTGATGCCGACAGCCGCAAGCATGGCAGGCCTCAATACAGAAACGATCGACATGAATGCTATCATTGTATCCGTCTTCACGCTTATCGTGACCATAGTCGGTTCGATCGCCTTTCGCGGATTTCTCGCTATCATTCCGATCCTCATCGGCGTTATCAGTGGTTATGCACTCGCCTTCTTTATGGGAATGGTCGACTTAACGCCCGTGCAAAATGCACCGTGGTTCGCCGTGCCGACCATCTATACCCCGACATTCAATCTTAGCGCGATCGCTATTATCTTACCCGCCGCACTCGTTGTTATCGTTGAACATATCGGTCACTTGATCGTAACGGGCAATATCGTAGACAAAGACCTGACAAAAGACCCCGGTCTTGACCGCTCCCTCCTCGGCAATGGTATCTCGACGATGTTCTCCGGCTTCTTCGGCTCGACACCGAATACGACATACGGCGAAAACATCGGCGTTCTCGCCATTACCAAGGTATTCAGCGTATGGGTCATCGGCGGTGCCGCAACCTTCGCTATCATCCTCTCGTTCGTCGGCAAACTTGCCGCTGCTATCCAGAGTATCCCGACACCTGTTATGGGCGGCGTATCGCTCCTGCTCTTCGGCGTCATTGCGGCAAGCGGTATCCGTATGCTTGTCGAATCGAAAGTTGATTACAATAAGCCCGTCAACCTTATTCTGACCTCCGTCGTACTCGGTATCGGTGTCAGCAATGCCAGCATCACCCTCGGCTCTGTCACGCTCCGCGGTATGGCACTCGCAACCGTCATCGCTATCGTACTCAGTCTTTCTATCAAACTTCTTGAAACTGTACAAAACAAAAAATAATCCAGACATACAAAAAGACCACTCTTTTGAGTGGTCTTTTCCCATCCTACGAACGGAAGTTCGTGAATTGCAAGTCGATATCGAGATCCATCGCTTTGAGTGCAGCGATCGCCTGCTGAAGATCGTCTTTATTTTTACCAGTTACGCGAACCTGGTCGTCCATAATCTGCGTCTGAACTTTGAGTTTCAGTTTTTTGATCTCCGCAACGACTTTTTTCGCATTGTCTTGCTGAATACCTTTTTTCAATTTTACCGTCTGTTTGACAGTACCTTGAGATGCAGGTTCGATCTTACCATAGTCGAGGCATTTGATCGACACACCGCGTTTTACCATTTTGGCTTCAAGGATAGCCGTTACGTTTTTCATTTTGAAATCGTCATCGCTGACAAGTTTGATCACGTCTTTTTCAAGCGTGATCGACGATTTGCTTCCGCGGAAGTCGAATCGCTGACCGATTTCTTTGATAGCCTGATTTACCGCATTGTCTACTTCCTGCAAATCAACGTCGGATACAACGTCGAACGAACAATCTTTTGCCATGTTACTATTCCTCCTATCTTCGTCTTACGCGAATGACCATGATCCGCGTAAAAAACACATACATAAATGCGAACGCGCCGCCTATCATAAAATAGAATGCGACAGGCATCGTCGCCCACAAGTTTTCCGTTCCGATCAAACAGAGTGCCAACGTAACCATATAGGCGTACAATGTTGTCGGATACTGTTCATTCTGCGGACGCGGAGCCAGTAGCATCCAAACGAGAAATCCCCAAGCCATTACTTGCAATTCTGTTACGCTGCCCGTTTCCATCACTCCTTATTACGATCTATCTTAATTTAATTCGCGCTTTTTTTTGCTTTTCCTTCTCATAGACACTCTTTTGTCATTGCTATACACATAATCGCATGACATCGAACATATACTGTAACCAACATTAGTGAAAGGAGACGATCTATGAAAAAAGCATCACGTACAGCGCGTCCTGCAGTCGATACCGACCATCTTGCCAAGCTCCATCACGAAGCAGCTGCCGTTCTTTCTCTCTTGTGCTCCGCACTTACATGTGCCTCATCATCTGACGGCGAAATTCGCGATATGCTCGACACGATCGCACAAGACCATCTGACTGCTTATCTCGACCTGCTTCATACGATCAGCCTGCATGATACAACGATCGGCAATCATTTTTCATCACCACCGAATACGTCCCCTGTCCTATCAGTCAGCCGCCAGCTCCGCCGATTGCTTGCCGAAGCACTTCTTCTGCGCCATCAGCGTATGGAATCACTTGCTCGTACAGAAAGCAGTAAACGATTCTACCAGGACGATATGCTCAATAAAGAAAAGGAACACCTGTCTGTCCTCGTCCATCTTCTTACTGCCTGACAGGATTTTATCTTCGTGAAACGAATCTAATAAATATAACGCTCGACCATTCTGTGAAGGAGATAATCATGCTTACATTTCATATACATAGCGAAGATGACGGGCTTGATCTCAAGCAATACCTGCGCAGGCGTGCCGCCGTTTCTCTGACAGCTTGGCGCAAGCTGAAACAGACAGGCACCGTTACGGTCAACGGAGAGCCTGCCACGGCACGAACGATCCTGCATACAGGGGATACGCTCCATCTCGTCTGGCACGAGGACAATCATCTTACTCCGACTGCCAAACCGCTTCGTATTCTCTATGAAGATGAGTTTCTGCTCATTATTGACAAGCCTGCCGGCGTTCTTGTTCATCCGACGGTGAACGAAGACGGTACGTCTGTCGGTAATATCGTCACGCATTATTACAAGCAAAAAAATCTGCCTATTGCGTTTCACCCCATTCACAGACTGGACAGAGGGACATCGGGCATCCTTGCCATTGCCAAGGTAGCACATATTCAGCAGATATTGTCTGCCGAAAATCATCAGCAGATGAAGCGTTCCTATCTTGCGCTCGTACATGGCACGACAAAACCACGCGGCTCTGTCACCACACCGATCGCACGTAAAGAAGGCAGCATCATCGAACGAACCGTAAGCGCAGACGGGCAAGATGCACATACCGATTACGAAACGCTCCTTTCTCGTGACGGGCTGTCACTCGTCAAGCTCACGCTTCACACAGGGCGCACACATCAGATACGTGTCCACATGGCATCGATCGGCCACCCGCTCATTGGCGATGACCTGTACGGAAGTACTTATCAGGACTTTCCCAGACAAGCACTCCATTCCGCACAGCTCACATTCATTCATCCCATTACAAAGCAAGAGATACGCATCCATTCTTCACTGCCGAGCGACATGACACATCTTTTAATGTGCTATACTATTTAAAAGTTTTTGTATACATAGTGCATTGTAATTTTTTTCGTGATATAATAATTACAAGCATTAAATTTTATCAATAACAAACGGGGGGTTTTATCATGGCATTAGTTACTTCTAAAGAGATGTTCCAAAAAGCCTATGAAGGCAAATATGCAGTTGGTGCCTTCAACGTAAACAACATGGAGATCGTTCAAGGTATCGTTGACGCTGCAAAAGTAGAAAACGCACCGCTTATTCTTCAGGTATCGGCAGGCGCACGTAAATATGCAAAACATATCTATTTGATGAAACTTGTTGAAGCTGCTATGGAAGATTCGGGTATTGACATTTGTCTTCACCTCGACCACGGCGAAGATTTCGAAATTTGTAAATCCTGTATCGACGGTGGTTTCTCCTCCGTTATGATCGACGGTTCCAAATTCCCGTTCGAAGAAAATATCGAATTGACTCGTCGTGTTGTAGAATATGCACACGAACGCGGCGTTGTTGTCGAAGCAGAGCTTGGCAGACTTGCAGGCGTTGAAGATGCCGTTAAAGTTGCTGCAAAAGATGCTACGTACACGGATCCGGATCAGGCTGTTGAATTCGTAGAACGTACGGGCGTTGACTCGCTCGCTATCGCTATCGGCACAAGCCACGGCGCATATAAATTCGCAGGCAAACCGGAACTTGATTTCGCTCGCCTCGAAAAAATCAGCAACATGCTTCCGAACTTCCCGCTCGTACTTCACGGCGCATCGACAGTACTTCCTGAATTCGTAGCAAAATGCAACCAGTTCGGCGGTCAGCTCAAAGGCGCACAAGGCGTACCGGAAGATATGCTTCTCCAAGCAGGTAAACTCGGTGTTTGCAAAATCAACATCGACACCGACCTTCGTCTTGCTATGACGGCTTCGATCCGTGAACATTTCATGACGAATCCGGATCACTTCGACCCAAGACAGTATCTCAAACCGGCTCGTGCAGCGATCCAGGCAATGGTTCAGCACAAAATCAAAAACGTGCTCAACTGCAGCGGCCGCGCATAAGAACACATACAAAAAGACGCTCTTTCGAGCGTCTTTTTTATTTGCTTATAGCATCTTCTCGCATAACGATATATACACCTGCAAAAATAAGTATCATACCGCAAAAAAATCCCATTCCTATCGTTTCACCAAGGAAGAGCCATCCGAGAAAAGCTCCGACGAGCGGCTGAAAGAAGAAGTAGATGCTTCCGCTTCCGACAGCACTTAGTCTGAGTCCTTCATTCCACAGATAGAACGCAACAGCAGTCGCAATAATGCCCAGATACCATATCCACCCACCGAGTGGTGATGTCAAAAGGTCTACGGCATAATCGAACGTTACATTCTGCCAGACGAGCGGTGTCATGATAAGCGATGCGAGCATCAGCTCATACATCGTAAGCACAGCCTGCGAATAATGCGTCGGTATCTTTTTTACCAGAACGGACATGAGCGCCCATGTCAGCGCGGCAAAAAACAGTATCATACCACCGAGCTGTATCGTCGTCGTTTGCGTATCGAAGCCGATAACAAGAAGCACACCTACAGTCGATAAGATGACAGCAGTCGCTTTGCGCACAGTGATTTTTTCACGCAGTATAAAAAATGCAAAAATGACCATAAATGCAGGTACAGCCGAAGTGATGACAGCTCCCATCTGTGCAGTAGAAAGCTGTGTCCCTACGAACTGCGTCCAAATGGATAAAAAGTATCCGATCGTGCCGACAGCGACGATCCACTTGATGTCTTGTTTCGCAACACCAAGCGGTATTCTCTTCACCAATACGGCACCACTGAGAAACAATATCGCGATCAAATATCGTAGCCATATGAGAACGAGCGGTTCGACCGTTTCCATCAGATACTTGCTGACGACGTATACACTCCCCCAGATAGAGGCGGCACCTGCAAGATAGATAGCACCTAAGACAGAAGGCTTCATACTATCCCCGTCTTTCGTATCAAAAAGTAGCGAAAACGCAAGGTTTTCGCTACTTTTTTATTTGCCGACAGAAGCACCGTAAAGAACGAATGCATTTTCGCCGTCGAGTCCCAAAATCTCATTCATCGCATTATCATCGAATGCACCGATAGCACAAGCACCGAATTTGATAGCACCTGCTGTCAGATAGAGGTTCTGACAGATATGTCCTGCATCGATCATCAGATAGCGATATCCGCGTTCACCGAAACGCCACGTCATACGGTCGACTTGCGCCGCCCAGAAGAATACAACACTTGCCGTCTGTACGATCGGCTGTGTGCATCCGCGCGATGCGATCTCGTTCATCATTTCTTCTCCGCCTACTTTGACAAGCAGATGTTCGATAGCAAGGAAACGATATACACCCGGCGCAATACCTTCTACATTGCGGATAAGAAGATACGTTTCAAACGCATGACGACCGCCCGCACTCGGTACATTACGCACCGTACGGTCAGTGACCATTTTCACGCCCTGCGTGCACCAGAGAAGGAGCGAGAGCTGTTTGAGCGTCATCTCTTCTCCGCCATATTGACGAACACTGCTTCTCAGCTCGATCAATTCGAGAAAACTGCCCTCTACATCATCAAGAAAGTCAGGTTCGGGGATCTGTACAAGCTCGCTTTTGCCATCATAAAGCACTTCCAAATACGGCTCTTTCACACCTTGCTCTCTGAGTGCATTCTGCGGCATGTCAGAGTTCGTTGCCTTCATAAATTGTTGACCGATTCCCATTTTTACTTTCTCCGTCCTTTCAATTCACCCAAGAGCTTCATCGGCTCGATTCCGTGGAAGGCAAGAAGTACCATGCAATGATACCAAAGGTCTGCCATCTCATAGAGAATCTCGCTTTCGCTCATATTTTTCGATGCAATGATCGTTTCTGCCGATTCTTCGCCGACTTTTTTGAGTATCTTATCTTGCCCTTTTTCAAACAGATAGCAAGTGTACGAGCCTTCTGTCGGGTTGTTCTTACGCGACATGATCGTGCTGTAAAGTTCGTTCAAGATCATCGCAGGCGAATCGTCACCATAGACTTTTTTCGGATCGAATACTTGCTCCATATCACGTTCTGTTTCGCCAAGCTTACGGCTGAAGCAAGAATATGTACCTTCGTGACAAGCCGCACCGACTTGCTCTACTTGGATAAGGAGAGTATCGCCGTCGCAGTCGTAGCGAATTTCTTTGACACGCTGAATGTTACCCGAGCTTTCACCTTTTGTCCAGAGGCATTGGCGCGAACGACTGTAGAAACAAGTAAGCCCCGTTTCTACCGTTTTGGCAAGAGATTCTGCATTCATATATGCCATCATCAAAACTTGTTTCGTTTCAACGTCTTGAATAATGGCAGGTACAAGTCCTTTTTCATCAAATTTGATAGTATCTAAATTCATAATCGTACTTCTACTCCTCTCTCTCTCAAGTACTCTTTGACTTCACGGACACGGAACTGTCCGTAATGGAATACCGAGGCCGCCAGCACGGCGTCTGCTTTGCCTTCGGTCAATACTTCGTAAAAATGTTCGAGTTTACCTGCACCGCCCGATGCGATGACAGGAACGGATACAGCTTCCGATACGGCACGCGTAAGCGCAATATCATAGCCATCTTTCGTACCGTCTGCATCCATGCTCGTCAAGAGGATCTCGCCCGCACCGAGCGCCGTTGCTTCGCGCACCCATTCGAGCACATCAAGGCCTGTCGGTGTACGACCGCCGTTGATATAGACTTCCCATTTATTGTCGCCGACACGTTTGGCATCGACAGC
>JAFSAX010000160.1 GCA_017442105.1 Selenomonadales bacterium
CCATCAAAAGTGAAGCCTAAATAGGAAATTTGAGGTTTTCCGTTAGGGACATCTTTCAAATATTCTTCATTAACGCTTGATATGTTCCCTTCACAATAATGCAGAATCTGTGTCTTCTCAGGTTGCAAAGTTAAACTCTTGACAGAATTCTTAATCTCGTAAACTGTGTTGACATATAATTGATTCTTTTCAAGATCGAAAGGAAGAACAAGTATGAAATCGTCGCAATAACGTCGATAGAAACCGCCAAATTTCCGACAAAACTCATTCATCTGCCTATCGAAATCCATTAAATAAATATTTGAATATACTGCGCTAATAGCGGAACCCTGAGGGATTCCATACGTATATGGATTGCGTTGTAAATGCTCTTTTTTGAATTTACGGAATTCTTCGGGACTGAAAAGGCGGTCGAGATTGCGGAATTCTTTATGAGTCAGCTGCTTGAACTCCTGTATTTCCTTAAGCTCTATCCATGCATGTTTTGTTATGCTACGAAACACTGCATAATGATCGTTTGGTAATTGATCAACATTAAGTAGGTCGCATATGCGTTGCTTCAAATATGTATGATCAAGATGATCGAAATACTTTGTAAAATCACCAATAATGATTAAGCAATCATGCTTCTTACGAATATAAGAGAAGGCATCGCTTGCAAAATGGATATTGTTCTTGTGCATCTCCGTGCGATACGCAATAGCACATTGATCAATTCCGAGTTCTTTCATTCGATGGTTATATCTCTTATTCAACTGATAAGCATAGTACTCGTAAATGTATCGGTCGATATGAGACGAATACATGATTATTCGCTCTTTCGGTTTATCACGCTTGCCAGTTTTCCCTTCGCGAATATAGTTCTTAGGATACTTTCTCATTACTTGTTTATATC
Organism: Selenomonadales bacterium; assembly: GCA_017442105.1. Taxonomy (NCBI): domain Bacteria; kingdom Bacillati; phylum Bacillota; class Negativicutes; order Selenomonadales; species Selenomonadales bacterium. The sequence goes on from JAFSAX010000160.1 coordinate 896, forward strand.
GGATAAATGGATAAAACGAGTGATGAACAATGTATTCACTGTTCTCAATTTGGCTTTTGACAAGATTCCAATGGATCTTATTATCAAAATGTGGATACTTCTTGATTTTGTATATCTTTGGTTTCTTGATGCGCAAATCGATCACGCCTCCTTGCACAAGCGATATAGCCAAAAAATGAGATGCTCATCGGATAGGGCAGCTTCCTGTATTCCGATGAGCACACGATAAAACAAACCGTAAAAACGGTTAGCTGCTTGTTGCTCCCGACCACTTTCATAAGCTGTGGTACAATAACAATGGGAGCGTGGTCAATGAAGACGACCTGGGCGGCATACTGGATGCCGATTGCGGTGGAGATCATCGCCAGCGTTCTGAAAGATTTCGTGAATGAAATCTTGACAAACGCAATACATAAACCCTTCAAGCATTCCTGAAGGCGCTTCCATTATAACACGGTATCCCAATCATCACAAGAGTGATTCGAAATAATGCGGGCAGGATTCATAAGTCAAACGCCTCCGCATATCTCTGCGTCGCAACCTTCATCTGCCGCAGATCCGCCTTGACATAGAAGTTCAGCGTCGTGGACGCATCCGCGTGTCCCAATATCTCCTGCACACTCTTGATGTCCGCGCCGTTCTCAAGGAGCAGCGTCGCGCATGTGTGCCGCAGATCGTGGGGAGAAATACCCTGCAAGCCGATTCTTCGCATGAAGTGCGTGATCTTGCGCGTCGCCGTGTTCGGATCGCGGGGCTGGTAGGGACTTTCAAGCCCTTCAAAGAGGTACATGTTCTTGATGATCTGGTTGGGATGACGTTGAATCGCGGATCGTCTGAGCAAAAGCAATTCGTGCTTGACACCTTCCATGATCGGAATGGTGCGGATGCTGCACGGCGTCTTTGGTTCTGCGACAAGGATGCCGCTCTGCTTGGTGTACGTCACGTTGCGGGAGATGTGGAGCGTATTTTCGTCGAAGTTGAAGTCCTGCCACTGCAAGCCAAGGCATTCTCCGCGCCGGATTCCCGTCGTTGCCATGAGCAGCATCATGCA
>JAFSAX010000161.1 GCA_017442105.1 Selenomonadales bacterium
CATTTTCATCCCATTCAACGCCTTTTTCTGCATATTTTCTCGGCATCGGATTCTCTTTCATAAACGCACGGTCATGTTCCTTGCGCAATTTATGCAGGATCGTCATCAGCACAGCCATCTCTATCTGAAAGAATTTTATCTGAAGCGAATGTCTGTAATAACATATCGTATAATTCTCATACTCCGTCTTATGCTCTTCGCTAACAAAATTACCAACATAGACTCCGCATATCTCACGAATTTCTTCCATTGTGGCGAACTTCTGTCGTACAAGCACCCATGCAAATCCCGCCAACTGTTCTCCTTCAGAAAAGCCCGCTTCGCTCATTCTCGCAAAAGTACGCAGTGCAACAACGATATACGGAATATTGGTTCCCGGAATATAATACCCCTCCAATCTTTTTGTCGCCAATATCGTCAAAAGAGAGATTGCTTCATCATATGTATCGCATCGATATATAGGATGCCCATGAGATGCCAAAGAAGACTCGTTTACAGCCTTATCGTGCAACACACCGTCTGATTTCTCTAAAAGAGAAAACAACTCGGGATAAGAGACGCTTAATTTTTCTTTTACAGGTGATAAGAACATCCTATTCGCCTCCTTTATTTCTTCACAGCTCAATCTTCTTACTTTCTATAGTATATACAACTTTAGGGAAAGATAGGTCGAATCGTATGCGACAAACCATTTTTATTTTTTCTTACTATTTACGAATATATTCTTTATTAAGAAAATAGCGACAGAGGTCATACTCTGTCGCTATTTTCGATTCACTACCATATAATTTTCGGTATACATCTTTAGAATATTAATAATTTATTGGTCAGTCCTGCCAAATCACATTCGTTTTTTTCTTCGTATTAACGATCAGTTGGAACACATCAGGTCTGCTGTAATGACCCATAACATCAAAATCAAACTGTCCTTGTGCCACTTGTCCGAGATCAAGATCAGCATAGATGATTGTTTCTTTGCCAATAACAGGTTCAACGACAAATGCTCCGAGCGGATTCACGACACAACTGCCGCCACGGCACATTTCTTCAGGCAAGTCTTTGAATTCATCACTCGACGCAATATCTTCAGGATAATCGGACTTGGACGAATATTGATTACAACCGATAACGAAGCAACGCCCTTCGATCGCGATATGGCGCATCGTAGCGAACCACGTATCACGACTGTCTGCCGTCGGTGCTACGTATATCTGAACACCTTGCGCATACATCGCCGCACGTGCAAGCGGCATATAGTTTTCCCAGCAAATAAGGGAACCTATACGACCAAACGGTGTTTCGATAACTTTGAGCGTACTGCCATCACCTTCGCCCCAGATCAAGCGTTCCGAAGCAGTCGGTTTGAGTTTACGATGTTTGCCAAGCAGTTTACCGTCAGGACCGAAATAAAGCGCCGTACAGAACACTGTTCCTTCACTCGTATCTTGGTCTTTTTCGATAACGCCGATCACACAATATACTCCAGCTTCTTTTACTGCCGCACCGAGCGCATCAGTATCGGCACTCGGTACTTGAATAGCATTGTCCCAATAACGCTGATAAGCTTTACGTCCTTCCAAAGAACGACTGCCCACAACTGCACCGAACCCCATACCACGCGGATAACAAGGAATAAACGCCTCAGGGAATACAACAAGCTGTGCGCCGTTTTGACCTGCTTCAATGAGCAATTTTGATGCTTTTTCGATGCAGCCTTGCTTATCCATGATGACCGAACCCGCTTGCACAACCGCTACTTTCACTTGATCCATCGTTCTCATTTACAACACCCTTTCACCTTGTATTTCAATAATATTTCTTTTCTAAACCATTTGCCATTATCAGACTATTCTGTTGATTTTATTTTATATTGTCAAAGTAAATTCGTAAAGATAATTTTTTCATGAATACATAAAACATAAAAGACCCCACTTCATAAAAGTGGGGTCTTACGCTTATTCTGCATCTGTAAGGAGTACTTTACGCGAGAGATTGACGCGGCCTTGACGGTCGATCTCGATAACTTTTACTTTCACAACATCGCCGATCGCTACGACGTCTTCTACTTTTTCTACGCGTTCTTTAGCAAGCTGAGAAATATGCACAAGGCCTTCTTTGCCCGGCAATACTTCTACGAATGCACCGAAGTTCATGATGCGCGTTACTTTACCTTCATACGTTTCGCCGACTTCGACTTCACGAACGAGGTCTTCGATCATCTTAACAGCTTTTTTACCTGCTTCCATATCGACAGCAGCGATGAACGTTTTACCATCATCTTCGATGTCGATTTTTACGCCGGTTTCTTCAATAATTTTTTTGATGATTTTGCCGCCTGGTCCAATGACATCGCGGATTTTGTCCGGATGAATCTGGAGCGTAATGATGCGCGGTGCATACGGCGACAATTCTTCTCTCGGCTGGTCGATCGCTTCGAGCATTTTGCCGAGGATATGCATTCTGCCGCGACGAGCTTGTGCAAGTGCGTCAGTAAGGATTTCTTTCGTAAGACCTTCGATCTTGATGTCCATCTGAATTGCCGTTACGCCTTCTGTCGTACCTGCAACTTTGAAGTCCATATCACCGAGAGCATCTTCCATGCCCTGAATGTCTGTGAGGATCGTGTAGTTGTCCCCTTCTTTAACGAGGCCCATAGCAACACCCGATACCGGGCGTTTGATCGGCACGCCTGCGCTCATGAGCGACATCGTGCTGCCGCATACGCTGGCCATCGAACTGGAGCCGTTCGATTCCAAGATTTCCGATACAAGGCGGATCGTGTACGGGAATACATCTTCCGACGGGATCATCGGAACGAGTGCACGTTCTGCAAGTGCGCCATGACCGATCTCACGACGACCCGGACCGCGGGACGGTCTTGTTTCGCCGACGGAGAATGCAGGGAAATTATAGTGGTGCATATAACGTTTCGATTCTTCCGTGCCAAGTCCGTCAAGGATCTGTTCATCACCGATCGCACCAAGCGTCGTGATCGTGAGAGCCTGCGTCTGACCACGCGTGAAGAGTGCCGAACCATGCGTACGAGCGAGCAAGTCTACTTCGCACGTGATCGGGCGAACTTCTTCGATGCCACGACCATCAGGACGAATTTTTTCGTCTGTGATCATATGACGAACGATATTTTTAAGCGTTTTGTGCATGATATAGCTGAGTTTTTTGCCTTCTTCCGGATAGATTTCGGCAAAGTGTTCCATTGCTTCCGCTTTGACTGCATCAACAGCAGCATCGCGGCTGTGCTTGTCCGCATTGCGAACAGCTTCATTGAGCTTGTCCGAGATATATTCTTTGACAGCCTGTTCCATGTCTTCCGGTACCGAGAAAAGTGCGATTTCACGTTTCGGCTTACCTGCAACGGCTACCATGTCGTTCACGAATGCAACGATTCGTTTGATTTCTTCATGTCCGAACAAAATTGCTTCCAAGATAACATCTTCCGGAAGTTCATTTGCACCTGCTTCTACCATGGAAATCGCATCTGCCGTACCTGCTACTGCAAGGTTGAGATCGCTTTGTTCCATCTGTTCAACTGTCGGGTTGATGATGAACTGACCATTGACGCGACCAACGCGAACACCACCGATCGGACCGTTAAACGGAATATCCGACAACGAGAGTGCTGCAGAAGCACCGATCATAGCTGCGATCTCAGGTGCATTATCCTGTTCTACCGAGAGTACCGTAGCAACGATCTGTACGTCATTGCGGAAACCTTCTGCGAAGAGCGGACGGATCGGACGGTCAAGAAGACGACTGAAGAGGATAGCCGATTCACTCGGACGACCTTCACGTTTGATAAAACCACCCGGAATCTTACCAACCGAGTATAATTTTTCTTCATAATCAACTGTGAGCGGGAAGAAGTCGATTCCTTCACGCGGTTCTGCCGATGCCGTAGCTGTTACCAATACAGCCGTGTCACCATAGCGAGCCAAAACAGCGCCGCTTGCCTGTTTTGCCATTTTTCCTGTTTCGATGGTAAGGGTTCTGCCACCCAATTCCATTTCAAAAATATGCATACCTATGCATTCCTCCTACTATTCTTTACTATTAACATAGATTGATTCGACATTTTTCTTTTTTTACCTGCTAATAAAACCTGTTTCGTAAAATAATATTCCCATTCTTCATCTTTTTTGTTTGGATATACAAAAAGAGCGCTGGATATCCAACGCTCTTTTGTAATCTCAGATTACTTACGGATGTTCAATTTAGCGATGATCGCACGGTAACGTTCGATATCGATTTTACGCAAGTAGTTCAAAAGACCACGACGGTGACCAACCATTTTCAAGAGGCCACGACGGGAATGATGGTCTTTTTTGTGTTCTTTCAAGTGTTCCGTCAAGTACACGATGCGGTGCGTCAAGAGAGCGATCTGTACTTCCGGGGAACCCGTATCGCCTTCATGCGTGCGGTACGTTTCGATAATCTGTTGTTTCTGTTCTGCAGTGATCATTATTTATTCCTCCTAATATTATGATCCCCACCGCCAAGATATCCGTCGGAGTGTCGGAAGTCCTAGCGTCGGTTCATTATTTTTGCGTGAATCACGCGATTATTAGTATATCACAGAATACGATATCTGTAAAAGGGTTTTCGCCAAAAATCAAAAATATTTTTTTGCCGTTTCAACATCTTGATGAAGCTGGTTGACAAGTGCTTCGATGCCACTGAATTTCTGTTCGTTGCGCAATTTTGCCAAGAATTCGATCGTCAATTCCTGACCATAGATATCTGCCGCAAAATCCAAGATATGAACTTCGATATGACGATAGATACCGTCGAACGTTGGATTCGTTCCGATATTGGCAACAGCCGAATGGGTCACACCATCTGCAGTAATGGCACGTACGGCATAGACACCGTTATTCGGTACAGCAGCTTCCGGTGGCAGATCAAGATTAGCTGTCGGGAATCCGATCGTACGACCGCGTTCATCACCATGAACGACTGTCGAAGTCAAACGGAAGTCACGTCCTAAAAGGTCAGCCGTCTTTTCTACATTACCGTCGTTGATATAGCCGCGGATCAAAGTCGAGCTGATGAGGTCATCTGTATCGCAGACAGCTTCATGGATCTTAACTTCGAATCCGTATTTTTTGCCGAATTCTTTTAAGAGCTCGGAGTTGCCTTGATTTTTGTAACCGAACGTATAATTCGGACCGACAACAACGAATTTCGGCTCATATGCTTCAATCAACATGCGAATGAAATCTTCTGCACCGATCGACAATACTTCTTTAGTAAACGGAATATTGACAAGTACATCAACGCCGAGATCGCGCATAACGATCTGTTTTTCTTCGTTTGACATCAATCGTACAGGGCAGCGTTCGGGCGCAACGACCGAGAGCGGATGATTACTGAACGTGAATACGAGCGATGTGCCGCCGATCTCACGTGCACGCGCTACCGCTGCACCGATGACTTGTTGATGTCCTCTGTGAACACCGTCAAACGTTCCGAGCGCAATGCAGATATTCGCATATTTATCTTTTAATTGACTAAGCTCCGTACAAAGTTCCAATTATTTTCACCTCTTACTACTATTCCCCATCGGCCGATAAATGGAATACCTTCTCAGGTATCAGTCTTGTTCCATTTTCGGACACGCGGGCAATCCCCACGAATCGGTCACCAATATAAACGCGGACACGGTTTGCGTGACATTTGATAATGCCGACAGTGCGTCCGTTTTCAAATGCGATGCCGTCCGTAGTCGTCAGCTGTACAGATGGGATGTCCGAGAGCACTTGATCCATTTGAAGAAGTGCGTTCTCACCAAGTTTGGCAAGTTCTTCTAACGTCTTGGCAGAATCCAAAGCGAACTTTCCCGCTCTCGTTCGAAGAAGGAAAGAAAGTACGGTCGGAATACCGAGTTTCTCACCAATATCGATGCACAGCGTACGAATATACGTTCCTTTCGAGCAATCTACGTCGATGACGATCGCATCATCACGTCGCTCGATGAGCGTAATTTTATGAATACGAACAGGCCTTGGTGTACGCTCGATCTCTTTGCCTTCACGTGCCAATTCGTATAATTTTTTTCCGTTTATCTTGATAGCAGAGTACATCGGTGGCAGCTGCTCAATGTCCCCCTCAAAGGAGTTGAGCACCGCTACGATCTCTTCCTCGGTTGGCATCGTATACGCCATTCGACAAATCTCATTGCCAGTGTCATCACCTGTATCGGACGACCAGCCGAATGTGATCTCTGCACGATATGCTTTATCATCTTTATCAAGATATTCTATCAATCTCGTCGCCATCCCCAATCCGACAGGCAATACCCCTGCTGCCGATGGGTCAAGCGTTCCCGTATGACCGACACGTTTTAATCCATACATTCTTCGTACAGCAGAAACGATATCGTGAGATGTCATTCCGGGCGGTTTTAACACGTTCAAAAATCCTTGCGTCATCACTTGCCTACTTCCGGCATAATAACAGCCAATAATTTTTCTCGTGCTTCTTCTATCGAGCCTTCGATGGAGCATCCTGCCGCACGCGCATGTCCGCCGCCGCCGAATGCATAGCAATTCGGCTGACATCAACAGTACGCGAACGCATACTGACTTTGACAGAAGAATCATCTCTTTGTTTGATCATCACAGCAACATCGACGCCTTCGATCTTGCGCGGATACGTAATAAGCTCGTCCGTGCTTTCATCATTTGCAAGCATATCCTTGGTTACTGTAATGATAGCGATCTTTCCTTCGGCAAAAAAGGCCATCGTTTGAAGCGCACGCACGGTAAGACGCATCGTGTTCACAGATACAGTTTCAAGTGCTTCGGCAATGACGTTTGGCTCTACACCGTATGCCAACAGCTCGGCACCGATCCGCATCGTAGTCGGTTTCGTATTCGCATAGCGGAAAAATCCGCAGTCGGTAGCGATCGCTGTATAAAGATTGATCGCAGTTTCTTTGGTGATCGGCACTTTAGCTTTCTCGATCAAACGATAGATAAGTTCGCCTGTTGCCGCCGCATCTGCATCAAGCCAGCGATAATCGGTAAATCCATGATTTGATACATGATGGTCGATATTAAGGGTAGGCGCATGAACGATCTCTCCGACGCGTCCGATCCGATCAGCCGTACTGGCATCAAGGATGACCAAAAGGTCTGCATTGATGCGACCGACTTCATCTACCGAACGAATCGCCTCCCAATGCGGAAGAATTCGATAAACAGGCGGAAGGACATCATCTATTACGATCGTGACCTGTTTTTCCTGACTTGCAAGGAATTCATAAAGGGCAAGCAGCGAACCGAGACTGTCTCCGTCGGGACTTACGTGCGCCGTTAAAACAAAAGATCGATTTTCTTTTAAAAGAGCCAGTACACCGGCTTCTGTTACCGCTTTCATCGGTTTTGCTCATCCCTTTGAATTTGATTGAGAAGTGTCTGAATATGCGCACTGTACTGGAGAGATTTGTCGATCTCAAGTGACAATTCGGGATTGAAACGCAAACGGATGCGTTTGCCTATCTCACTGCGCATAAATCCGAGTGCCTTATTAAGACCGATCCAGCAAGCTTTGTTCTGCTCTTCCGAGCCCATCATGCTGACATAGATCTTGGCATTTCTGAGGTCGCCTGTGACAGCGAC
>JAFSAX010000162.1 GCA_017442105.1 Selenomonadales bacterium
CAAGAGTCCTCACCGATGCAGCCATCAAAGGAAAGATCGACCCGCTCCTCGGCCTCAAAGAAAACGTTATCATCGGTAAACTCATCCCGGCAGGTACCGGCATGACGCGCTACCGCAACATCAAAGTAGACTCCGGTGCCCTCACCGCAGAGCCTCAAGTTGAAGAAGCAGTAGAAGAAGCTGTAACCGAATAACAAATAAGAAGCAGATTTCCAGAAATGGGATCTGCTTCTTTTATTTTGGCAAAAAAACTTTAAAAAAAGGCCAAAAAAATAAAAAAAATGCTCGCTTTTTTGGTGAGATTTTGGTATACTATAAGAGATGAAACACACCGATACGTGGACATGAAAAAGCGCGAAAAACCAAGGTAAAAAGCGCTTTGTTTTTTTGAAAAAAATTGTTGACAGACGATATAACTGATGTTAAACTGTGATAGTGTCTGTATGAAGAATTGCATTTTCATAGAGGGTGTGAATCAAATATGTCGCTGGAACGTTTAAAAAACGGCAAAAAAGTTATTGGAATCAAGCAAACAACGAAAGCAGTCACGAAGAACATCGCAACGTGCGTATTCCTCGCTGACGACGCAGACGAAAGGGTGCTGGCACCGCTCAAAGCGTTGTGTGAAGCAAACGAAGTCGAAATCGTACGGGTCTCTGACATGAAAAGCCTTGGGCTCGCTTGCTCGATTGCAGTAGGAGCGGCGGCGGCAGCAACTGTCCGCCAGGCATAACTTTGTTAAGAACCGCAGTACTTCATGTAATGCGGTTTGAAAAATAATGAATCTAAAATTTGGGAAGGAGGTGCAGGTATGCCAACAATTAATCAGCTTGTTAGAAAAAGCAGACAAGTATTGGTAACAAAATCGACGGCACCGGCACTGAAAGAATGTCCTCAGAAACGTGGTGTTTGCACAAGAGTGTACACGACGACGCCGAAAAAACCGAACTCGGCACTCCGTAAAGTTGCCCGTGTTCGCTTGACGAACAGCATCGAGGTAACGGCTTACATTCCGGGTATTGGTCACAATTTGCAGGAGCACTCCGTTGTTCTCATCAGAGGCGGCAGGGTAAAAGACTTACCGGGGGTTCGTTACCACATCATCCGCGGTGCTCTTGACACGGCTGGCGTACAGAACCGTAAACAGAGCAGATCCAAATACGGCGCAAAACGCGATAAGAAGAAATAAGGAGAGATAACCTATGCCTAGAAAAGGTCCTGTTCCTAGACGCGACGTGCTGCCGGATCCGGTGTACAACAGCAAAATTGTAACCCGTTTCATCAACAAAGTAATGTTGTCCGGTAAAAAAGGCGTTGCCGAAAAGGTAGTATATGACGCATTTGAAAATATCAGAACAAAAACCGGTAAAGATCCGCTCGAAGTTTTCGACACGGCTCTCAAAAATGTAATGCCGGTACTCGAAGTACGCGCTCGCCGCGTTGGTGGTGCTAACTACCAGGTTCCGGTTGAAGTTCGTGCTGAACGTCGCTTGACGCTCGGTATTCGTTGGATCGTTAACTACGCTCGTTTGCGTGGCGAAAAAACGATGAAAGAACGTTTGGCGAACGAATTGATGGATGCAGCTAACAACATGGGCGCAGCTATCAAAAAGAAAGAAGATACTCACAAAATGGCGGAAGCAAACAAAGCATTCGCACATTATCGTTGGTAGGATAAAAACAGCTAATTAAGGAGTTGTAAGTAGTGGCTAGAGATTGTTCTCTTGAAATGACTAGAAATATCGGTATCATGGCTCACATCGATGCCGGTAAAACTACGACAACTGAACGTATTCTGTTTTACTCCGGTATCGTACACAAAATTGGGGAAACTCATGATGGCGGTGCGACGATGGACTGGATGGCACAAGAGCAGGAAAGAGGTATCACGATTACTTCCGCTGCTACGACGTGCCACTGGCTCAATCATCGTATCAACATCATTGATACACCCGGTCACGTGGACTTTACGGTAGAAGTAGAACGTTCGTTGCGCGTTCTTGACGGTTCTGTTGCAGTCTTCTGTGCAAAAGGCGGCGTTGAACCGCAGTCTGAAACGGTATGGCGTCAGGCTGACAAATATGGCGTACCGCGTATGGCATACGTCAACAAAATGGATATCCTCGGTGCGGACTTCTACAACGTAGTTGATATGATGAAAACGCGCCTTGGTACGAACGCTGTTCCGATTCAGTTGCCGATCGGTGCTGAAGACACATTCAAAGGTCTCGTCGATCTTATCGAAATGAAAGCTCTCGTTTATGTTGACGACCTCGGCAAAACGAGCGAAGCAGTAGACATTCCGGAAGATATGATGGACAAAGTTGAAGAATATCGTCAGAACCTCCTCGATGCAGTAGCTGAGAGCGATGACGATCTGATGATGAAATATCTCGAAGGCGAAGAACTTACGGTCGAAGAGATCAAAGCTGCGATCCGTAAAGCAACGATCGCTTGCAAAATGACTCCGGTCCTTTGCGGTTCTTCCTACAAAAACAAAGGCGTACAGCCGATGCTCGATGCAGTAATCGCTTACATGCCGAGCCCGGTTGACGTACCGGCGATCAAAGGTGTTAACCCGGAAACGGGCGAAGCTGATTGCCGTCCGTCGAGCGACGAAGAGCCGTTCGCAGCTCTCGCGTTCAAAATCATGGCTGACCCGTACGTTGGTAAACTCGCGTTCTTCCGCGTGTACTCCGGCGTCATGCAGTCCGGTTCTTACGTTTTCAACTCGACGAAGAAGAAAAAAGAAAGAATCGGCCGTATCCTTCAGATGCATGCCAACAACCGTAAAGAGATCGACGTTGTATACAGCGGCGATATCGCAGCAGCAGTTGGTCTTAAAGATACGACGACGGGTGACACGCTCTGCGATGACAAAAACCCGATCATCCTCGAATCGATGGTATTCCCTGAACCGGTTATCTCGGTTGCAGTAGAACCGAAAACGAAAGCCGACCAGGAAAAAATGGGTATCGCGCTTGCGCGTCTCGCAGAAGAAGATCCGACGTTCCGCGTTGCAACTGACCAAGAAACAGGCCAGTGCATCATCTCCGGTATGGGCGAGCTTCACCTTGAGATCATCGTTGACCGTATGCTCCGCGAATTCAAAGTTGAATGTACGGTTGGTGCTCCGCAGGTTGCTTATCGTGAAACGATCCGCAAACAGCTCAAAACCGAAGGTAAATTCGTTCGTCAGTCCGGTGGTCGCGGTCAGTACGGTCACTGCTGGCTCGAACTTATCCCGCAAGAACCGGGTACAGGCTTCAGCTTTGAAAACAAAGTTGTCGGTGGTGCGATTCCGAAAGAATACATCAACCCGATCGAAGCCGGTGTTAAAGAAGCAATGGAAAACGGCGTAGTTGCCGGTTACCCGATGGTAGACATCAAAGTTATCGTATACGACGGTTCTTACCATGATGTCGACTCCTCGGAAATGGCGTTCAAAATTGCCGGTTCCATGGGCTTTAAAAACGGTGCTGCAAAAGCAAATCCGGTACTCCTCGAACCTTACATGAAGGTAGAAGTAGTAGTTCCGGAAGAATACATGGGCGACGTTATCGGCGACTTGAACTCGCGTCGTGGTCGCATTGAAGGTATGGAATCCAGAAACGGTGCACAGTCGATCCGCGCATTCGTTCCGCTTGCGGAAATGTTCGGTTACTCGACAGACCTTCGTTCCAAAACGCAGGGTCGCGGCAACTACTCGATGGAAATTTCCTACTATGATGAAGTTCCTAAAAATATTTCCGAGGCTATTGTAGCTAAGCTCAAAGGCTAAGCGATATCATAGCACAAATTTAAGGAGGCAAACAAACAATGGCAAAACAAAAGTTTGAAAGAACAAAACCGCATGTTAATATCGGTACGATCGGTCACGTTGACCATGGTAAAACGACTCTCACGGCTGCAATCACGAAAGTACTCTCGAAAAAAGGCTTGGCTCAGTTCGAAGACTACAGCATGATCGATAAAGCTCCGGAAGAAAGAGAACGTGGTATCACGATCAACACGGCGCACGTTGAATATGAAACTGAAACTCGTCACTATGCACACGTTGACTGCCCGGGCCATGCTGACTATGTTAAAAACATGATCACTGGTGCTGCTCAGATGGACGGCGCTATCCTCGTAGTAAGTGCTGCTGACGGCCCGATGCCGCAGACTCGCGAACACATCCTCTTGTCCCGTCAGGTAGGCGTACCGGCAATGGTAGTATTCCTCAACAAAGCTGACATGGTAGACGACGAAGAACTCATGGAACTCGTTGAAATGGAAGTTCGTGAACTTCTCAGCGAATATGAATTCCCTGGCGATGACATTCCGGTTGTTTCCGGTTCCGCTCTCCGCGCTCTCGAAGGCGATGAAGCATACGAAGCTAAAATTCTCGAATTGATGGCTGAAGTTGACGCTTACATCCCGACTCCGGAACGCGACACTGACAAAACGTTCTTGATGCCGGTCGAAGACGTATTCACGATCACTGGTCGTGGTACGGTTGCTACGGGCCGTGTAGAACGTGGCGTTATCAAAGTTGGCGACACGGTTGAAATCGTTGGTATGACTGACGAATCCAAATCCACGGTTGTAACGGGCGTTGAAATGTTCCGTAAACTCCTCGACCAGGCAGTAGCTGGTGACAACATCGGCGCACTCCTTCGTGGTGTTGACAGAAAAGAAATCGAACGCGGTCAGGTTTTGGCTAAACCGGGTTCCATTCATCCGCACACGAAATTCAAAGCTGAAGTTTATGTATTGACGAAAGAAGAAGGTGGCCGTCATACGCCGTTCTTCTCCAACTACCGTCCGCAGTTCTACTTCCGTACGACTGACGTAACTGGCGTTATCAACCTTGAAGAAGGCGTTGAAATGGTTATGCCGGGCGACAACGTTCGCATGAACATCGAACTCATCACGCCGATCGCTATCGAAAAAGGTCTTCGCTTCGCTATCCGCGAAGGTGGCCGTACGGTAGGCGCTGGCGCTGTAACTGAAATTGAAGCTTAATTAAAGCTTAACAAAAGATTTCCAAAATAGTAGGGGCGACTCTTGTCGCCTCTACTATTGCGGAATGGTCCTCTTACTGAAATATTAGCAGTAATGACCAAAGCCCTAATGCGATGACGTGGGAGGTTGCCCGCGGGGCTGCGGGGAGATTTCCACGGAGAAGTGTCCGTCCTAGAGAACGGGCGATAAGGAGGAAAAATTTTAAAATGGCAAAACAGAAAAAAATCAGAATCCGTTTGAAAGCATACGATCACAAAGCATTGGATCAGAGTGCTTCGAAAATCGTTGAAACGGCAAAAAGAACAGGTGCTATGGTATCTGGACCGATTCCGCTTCCTACAGAAAAAAATATCTTCACAATTTTGAGATCGCCGCATGTCAACAAAGATTCGCGTGAACAGTTCGAAATGCGCACGCACAAACGTTTGGTTGACATTTTGGAACCGACGGCAAAAACGATCGACGCTTTGACTCGTTTGGACTTGCCGGCAGGCGTAGATGTCGAAATTAAAATGTAGGAGGTGGCTAATCAATGGCGAAAGCAATTTTAGGTAAAAAACTTGGAATGACCCAGATTTTCACGCCGGAAGGTAAAGTTGTTCCGGTAACAGTTGTTGAATCGGGCAAAACTGTTGTACTTCAGAATAAAACAGTAGAGAATGACGGCTATAACGCAGTTCAGCTGGGCTTCGGCGCTGTTAAAGATAAACACGTTACGAAACCGATGAAAGGTCACTTCGATAAAGCCGGTGTTGCTCCGGTGAAATTCATTCGTGAACTTCGCCTCGCAGCTCCGTCCGAATATGAAGTTGGTCAGGTAATCGGTGTTGATACTTTCGAAGAAAACGAGTTAATCGACGTAACTGGTGTATCGAAAGGTAAAGGTTTTGCCGGCGGTATTAAACGTCATAACTTTAGACGTGGACCAATGGGACACGGCTCTAAATCGCATCGTGAACCCGGTTCTATCGGACCGATGATCAGCGGCGGCGGCGGTAAAGTCTTCAAAGGCAAAAAACTGCCGGGTCGTATGGGAGCTGACAAAGTAACGGTACAGCGTTTGACCGTTGTACGCATTGATCCAGAGCGCAACCTTATTTTGATTAAGGGTGCTATTCCCGGACCGAAAGGTAGCTTTGTAGTGATCAAAAATACTGTGAAGCCGAAACATTAAGTTCGGGACTTCCGAACATCGAAAGGAGGATGTGCTATATGCCTAAAGTAGCATTATACAATATTGCCGGAGAAACTACCGGTGAAGTTGAATTAAATGAAAATATATTCGGCGTAGAAGTAAACGAAGCTTTGGTACATCAAGCAGTTGTTATGCAGCTCGCTAACCAGCGCCTCGGTACTCACGCTACAAAAACGAGAGGTCTTGTACGCGGTGGTGGCCGTAAACCTTGGAGACAAAAAGGTACGGGTCGCGCACGTTGCGGTAGCTCCCGCTCCCCGATCTGGGTTGGCGGTGGTACGGTATTCGGACCGCAGCCTCGCTCCTATGCGTTCAGCATGCCGAAGAAACAGCGCCGTTTGGCAATCAAATGTGCATTGTCTTCGAAAGTGAACGATCAGGAAATCTTCGTTGTTGATTCGATTAATTTCGATCAGCCGAAAACGAAAAATGTCGTAAAAATGCTCAGCGACTTCAATGCTGAAGGTAAAGCTCTCATTATTACGGCAGACGCGATTGAAAATGTTGAAAGATCCGCAAGCAATATCCAGGGTGTTAAAGTAATCACTTCCATGGGTCTTAATGTATACGATCTTCTTCATTACACGAAAATTTTCGTTGCTCAAGACGCGATCTCCCGCATTGAGGAGGTGCTTGCATAATGTCTAAAGCACATGATATTTTGGTTCGTCCGGTTATCACGGAAAAATCTGCTGCATTGATGCAGGATAACAAATACACGTTCGTTGTCGATATGGCAGCTAACAAAACTGAAATTCGCCAGGCGGTTGAAGAAGTATTCAAAGTAAAAGTTGAATCCGTTAACACGGTTCGTGTTCTCGGTAAAACGAAACGCATGGGCCGTACTCAGGGCAAACGTTCCGATTACAAAAAAGCAATCGTGAAATTGGCTGAAGGTCAGCGCATTGAATTCTTCGAAGGCGTATAACGAATTTTAGGTAAAGGAGGAGCACCATAATGGCAGTAAAAAGTTTTAAACCGTATTCTGCGGGCAGAAGATTTATGACGGTTGCTAGCTTTGAAGAAATCACGACTGACAAACCGGAGAAATCCCTTGTTGTTCGTCTTTTCC
>JAFSAX010000163.1 GCA_017442105.1 Selenomonadales bacterium
CGATACGGTTATCATACACCCTGCACCCACGGTTGTCAAACTTCGCCAAAAAAGAAATATCCGCCGCGATTATACGGCGGATACCTTCATCTCGCTCTGCGGAGGTTCCCGTCAACAAGCCAGCCTGCGATCCAGCCTGTCGTCGTCCCGTCGGGCAAGATCACCTTATACCAACCGAAGGCTTGGTCTTTCAACGTGACCTCGGTCCCTTTGTCAAGCTTCGTCACCGACGGATAATTCGTCCCCGGGCCTGTTCTTACGTTGACATTCGTCCCATTCACAATGCCGACAGCACTTTTGACCGTTTCTGTTTCGCCCGTAGAAGGCACGAGCGGTGCAACTTCGGTGACATTGTCCTCGGACGGCGCGTATGTCTGGTATGGCGGATATGATTGGTACTGCCCTGCTTCATACGAAGGCGTACTCGTATACTGCTCATCGAATCCGCTCGCACTTGCGAACGAATCAGACGACATACTTGCCGCAGGCGCGCTGACGACACCCATCGTATCGACAGGCGTCATCGCCATGACGTCCATCTCGCCTGTTGTCGTCACGCGCACCCAGAATTTTAAGACGATCGTCACGTGTACTTTGCGCGGATCGCAACAGTCAAAATCATAGTCTACATACTCGACCGTCACGTCGGAACACGCCTCCATGCCGGGATGTGCGCCCGCGACGTCGATATCGCGCGTGAATCGTACACCACTGCGCTCGAACGCATGTACGGGCTGTTTCGGCAAGTCGGCGACGTACATCACCTTGACATCAAGACAACCGCGCAGGATCACTCTGCCGTAGATGACGTCGATCGTATCGACCGACACATTCTTGACATACACATCGACGACCTGCTCGATATTCGGCTTACGCGAGGGCACGCACATATCGAACTCCACGACCTTCTGACGCATCTCGGCACCAAGTACCTGCTGTACCTCGATCGTTTCCACTTGCGGCACGTAGCACACGCACGGATCGCCAATACTGCCCTGCGCTGTCTGCACCCCACCGACTGTACTCTCATTCGTACAGACCGCCTTCCTCGTCTTTTCCTCCATCACGACCCCCTCCTTTCCCCTTGTTTTGTCAGCCTTTCGGATTCTCGGGCATCGGTGCGGGCGGAACCGTACCGTTTTGCTGCGGTACAGCACTTTGCGTCATCGGAGGCTGCATCTGCTGATTCGGCATCGGAAGGCTCATCTGCACCTCACGGTCGGCAAGCACCTTCGCCGTGATGCGAAGAACGATAGACACATCGAACTCTCTCAAGCACTCCGTCGTACAATCGCACGACGTACAGCTGCAGCTCGTCGGGCTGTCATAGCAGTAATGCGGTTTGTGATGATGATGCGGCGGTCTGGGCGGTTTACACGGTTTAGGTGGTTTCGGCGGTTTGCATGGATGCGGCTTGCCGTAATGCGGATCGCTACAAGACGGCGAAGTACTACAGTACGGCAGATTGTCACAATGATGCGAGTGGCACGGCGTATCATACGTATACGATGTATCAGAGGTATACGGCGGACACGGAGGTTTCGGCGGCGGACACGGTTTTGGCGGTTTCGGACACGGAGCGATCGGCGGCATCGGCATCAGCCCGCAACCATATTCGTCCGACGTACACGAAGTGTCCCCAAAGAGGTCGCTGTCCGTACTGCACGAATCGACCTTGTGCTTCTTCCCTTTGCCGTACTTATGCTTATACGCGCGCGAACATTCATCTACATCATAATCGACGAACTCAACGATAACGCCTGCATCGGCATCCATACCGCGGCGCGCACCGGGGATGTCGATATCCTGCGTCCACTTATAATGCTTCATCTCGATCGCATGCACCGGCTGATCGGGAAGGCACGCAACATAGATCGTCTTTACCTCCAGCTCCCCACGCACAATGACGCGGTCGGTGATAACATCAACACAGCTGACCTCGACATCCTTGACGAACACATCAACGATCTGCTCGACAGCAGGCTTATTATGCGGTACACAAATATGAAGATCGAGAACCTTCTGCTTCTCGCGCTCTCCAATAACCTGACGCACGATCATCGACTGCGGGCCCGTCTGCATCGGCAAACAAGGATCGTAATAATACTTCGCACGCTTCGGCACATCTCCCACGAAAGACCCCTCCTTTTCACTATTCTGTTCATATATATGCCCACGTGAAATCTTATGTGCCAAAAGAAAAAGTCACTACCGTCAAGATAGTGACCTCATCACAGAGATCCTCCTCACCAAAAAGAAAAGCCGCCGCCCGTCATGGCAGCGACCTCATCTCTTTATTCATCCTATCTGCGCTCTCTTGCGCCCCAAGAAACCGAATAGTGCCATAGCACC
The DNA here is from genome assembly GCA_017442105.1 of Selenomonadales bacterium. NCBI lineage: Bacteria > Bacillati > Bacillota > Negativicutes > Selenomonadales > Selenomonadales bacterium. The sequence goes on from JAFSAX010000163.1 coordinate 2,353, forward strand.
GAATGCCAGCACCGCGCTGATACCGTACATAACCGCATATCCCGTCACCTCGCTGATAACACCCAGCACCACAGCCCCTGCCGTGATACCTACGTCCATCGCCGAAGAAAAGATCGCCAGCGCACTCGACCGCTCAAAAGGCGCAGTTTCATCAATGATATACGCATTGAGCGCAGGCATGAACGCGCCAAACCCCAGTCCGAACAGAGCCGCACTCACCCACAGCATCGTAAGGCTCGACATCATCGCAAACAGCACCATGCTCGCACCGACCATGCCCAAAAACGGCACGATGACAGCATACCGACCAAACTTGTCCGACAATCTTCCTGCCACCAGACGGCTCACCAGCGTAAACGCCGCATACACGACGAAAAACTGTCCGAACTCGTGGATACCGATATCGACAGCATACACAGGCAAAAACGTCACGATCGCACCGTACGCCGTAGCCGCCGCCGTATATGTCACGAATGCCAGCCATACAGGACGAAGCCGCATCACCTTACCGAGCGACACACCCTGCGCCGCCTTCACACCAATACGCTTCTCATCGACCGCAACGAGCGCAGCCATCGCCACGCAGTCCATCACAGCCGCCAAAGAGAACAGCTCATCGAAACCGCCGAGAATGCTCACCATATACGTCCCCACCGCAGGAAAAATCGCCATCGCGACCACATTCGCCACGCCGAACACACCCATCACCTCACCGCGCCGATTCGGCGGAGGAAGGCTCCCCACATACGCGAACACCGCCGCAAGAAAAATACCGTGCGCGATCCCGTGAAGCACACGAAGCACATACAGCACCGCAAGATCCGTTATCCAAAAATAGCCGAGGAAAAACAGCGCGAACAGCCCCGCCCCCAGCATCATAAACCGCTTCAGACCGTATCGGTCGCCCAGCTTGCCCGAATAAGGACGCACCAACACCGACAGCAGTGTGAATATCCCCACCGCCAAGCCGATCTCTGTCGCCATACCGCCAAGCCCCTCCACGAACAGAGGAAGTACAGGCATGAACAAATAGAACGCACCGAAATAGAAAAAGCTCGCCGCACAGCACCCTATAAAATTGCGCGAAAACAACCGAAACTCAGCCATGATGAATACCTCGCAAATGCTTTTCTTTTATTGTAGCATAGGAATGATGTAGGAAAAAGAGCAA